>NZ_JAEHBO010000152.1:0-5278 GCF_016483575.1 Bacillus cereus group sp. N12 | reverse complement strand
TCTTAATACCTACTGGTAAATAATAAGATTCATTTCCTGTAATCTTTTCCCCAGCACGTATACCGATACTGCTCGCTTTTCCAGCGATTAAAAACGCCCCAAACACATACGATAGTTTCTCCACTCCTTTTTCAGTTTCCAAACATACAACTGGAAGCTCTATATACTTTTGAAATATCGGCAATGACGTTTTATATGTTTCATGTGCATTTCGAATCATAATATTCGTGTCTTTATCGCGAATTGTAATTGTGTCACCTTCCCTACCAAACGAAGGTTTTTGAACGAAAGAACCTTTTCCTAAAAATAAATCTGGTTCTAAATATGTAGGTAGCATATATTCTTTAACCCACTGTTGTTCCTCATTTGTATAAAAAGCCCCTTCTTCTGCTAATCCCCAAATAAGACACTGAATTGATTTTGGCTGAAGTAAAAAGGCAGACAAAGGATTTATAATAAAGAGATTTCCGTCTTTTACAAGTTGCAGCAGTTCCACACCTACCAAATCTCCTGTTTCAGGATCTTGATCCTCAATTAAATCTTCTATCGGATACGTTTGGCGATATAAAACATCAATCTTCGCCCCATCTTTATCAACTAGAGCATCTTTCGTAATTCTAAGTTCTGACATTGGCACTACTTTATTTTCAACATGGCATAACTGACTTAAATACATAGTCGTATTCCAATCCTCAATATGTTCATGATGTGCTGTAAAAACAACATTTGGATTGTCTAATCCCTTTGTCGCTTCCATTACAGCTTTCGTAACACCAGAAGATAGTAATCGTTCTTGATCCGAGTTTGGATCATCATAACCTAGGTTTTCACAAACTTTTCCATTCATTTGAAAGCATTCCATAATAAAAGTTGGTGTATCACTATTAAACTCAAGCATTTTAATTTGGTTATCAACCGTTATAACGAAATCAAATCGTGAAATAACAGATTCAGGATATAATCCTATCATTCTAATGAATGATAAGCTCGCAGGAGGAAAACCAAGCTCAAGAAGCTGTTCGTCACTTAAATTTCGCAAAAGTCTAGCAGTCTTAAAAAATATTTTACCCATTCGTTCAGTCGCTAAGTGTAATTGTTCCAAAGTCTGATTTGTTATAGAAAAAACATGAAACAAACTATATTCACATTCATATAAATCCGACCAAAAATTCGGATATTTTAAATAAAATTCTTTTCGATCCCTTATGTATTGCGACATATTTTAGCCTCCAAATCCTCCCTTTGAACCGCTTCCAATTCCACCTTTAAATTCAGCAGACGATTGATACGATTTAAACGCCGATGAATTTTTAAAAGTGGATTTATTTTGATAGTATCGCCCACCATAGAAATAATGCCCACGATAACCTGAACTACTATCATCACACTGCCATACCCCAAGTTCATCATCCCAATCCCAATCAGAACAACTATTATCATTCGGTTTTGGGGGAAGATCTTGTGCGCAACCAAATAAAGTGCCAGTCATTAAAGACGTTACGACACCACCTACTAGCCATTTCGTTTTTGTCACCTTCGCACTCCCCTTTTTAAATTCTATTCCTATTATATAGGATGGCATGATAAAGTAGAAGAAAAAGGAAGAAGAGGGATTAAATGCGCTTAGAATATCGACTTAATGATGAAACGAAAGGGTATCCTGCTTTATGGAACTACGCCAATATTTCTAATTCTGAAATTATCGCACGCATGACTTGTGAATATTTTATTAAAGAGAAAAATACTTATGTTGTTACTGCAACTTCGGTTGATCCAGACGGAACAGCAGTTATTTATATTCAAAAAGAAGTTTTCGCCAATGACCCTTCAGACCCTACATACTCCCACATCGGTTTTGAAATTAGAGAACTAAGTGAAACGAGTTCAAGCTTAGTAGATAGTCAAGATGTATGGAACTACGAAGAAATTTTACCATCTCTTCATTCAGATATTATATATATTCAGCGAGACGGCATGTCTATGGAATTCTCCTTGGATTCAAGAGAGATTGATGAAGACAGAAAGTGCTACATTTATTACGGAAACTTCACAGGTGAATCAAGATAATATTGATATATCTATGCAACAAAAAAACCTTACGTATAAAACGTAAGGTTTTTATATAGCCCCACATATGCCGTTCTCTCTAGATGTCCATAAACCTGCTCTCACAGGTGGATGCTCTCACAAATGTTTGTAACTTCCTTCTTAAAAAGATGGCATGTTAGCTACATTTAAATATTGAACTTCCATATTAAACTTATTGGTTTAAGACATGCATAAGCTACGTACACCGTAGGAATTTTATATAAGGTTAGTTGAAATAAGACCCCCGCACGTGCCGCTCCTCGTAAATGTCCAAAAACCCGCTACTCGCAGGTGGATGCCCTCACAGTTACCGTACATCTTCCTCCACAAGGAAGGCTTGATGATGGTCGCTAAATATTGAGCTTCCGTATAACTAACATCGGTTTTAGACATAAATAAGTTACGTACACCGCAGGATGTATTATTTACTTGTCGTTATATTATCACATTGTTTCCAATGTGTAAAATACAAAGTTTTTCGAGCAATCTCTTGCTTGTGACCTTATTTTAATACAAATTATTTTTGCATGCAAGTGATTAATCTTCTTCTTTTGCAATTTGATTTTCTGGATAAGAAATCCAATCACTCCAGCTACCTGCATACAATTTAACATTTTGGAATCCAGCCAATTTTAGCGCAATGATATTTGGACATGCCGTAACACCAGAACCACAATATACAATGGTTTCCTTATCTTTCGACAGATTTTGGAATCGTTCTTGTTGCTCAGCTTCATTCTTAAATTGTCCTGATTGCAACATTCCATCCTTCCAAAAATAATTTACTGCTGTCGGAATATGTCCTGCCTTCGGATCAACAAGTTCCTCTACACCAGCATAACGTTTGGGTTCTCTAGAATCAATTAACGTAACGTCTACACCTGTATGAATATTCTCTCTAACCGTTTCCATCGTAACAAGCATATGATCTTGTACGTTGGCTTTGAATGTTTTTCGTGCAACAACAGGTATTTCCATTGTTGTATGTAATCCATTCTCTTTCCAAGCTGGTATTCCGCCATCTAATATATATACTTTCTCATGTCCTACATAGTTTAATAACCACCATAAACGAGCAGCATTTGCACCAGCTTGACTGTCATACGCAATCACTGTCGTATGTTCATCAATACCAGCTTGCGAAAGCTTGTCTGCAAACTCCTTAATATTTGGCAATGGATGGCGGCCACCATGTGCTGTTACAGGACTTGATAAATCTAAATTCAAATCAAAATATAGCGCATGAGGAATATGTTCTTCTTCATACTTTTCTTTACCCCAATTAGGATTCGCTAAATCAAAACGACAATCGATTATACGGACATTCTCATCTTCTATATGCGCACGTAACCATTCGACTGTAACTATCATCTTTAACGACCTTCTTTCTCTTGCAAACGACTTACATACTCCATAACCATATCTTTTGTAACAAGTTTACGCTGCGGTGCAACGCCATTTTTTGCAAGTTCATTAATTTGTTTCGTTACCATATTAATGACATCAACCGAAAATTCTTTCCCATTTGATGCAAGTGATACTGCTGCCTCAATAGCTGTTTCACGCTGCGCATCTAATTGTAAAAATGCTGTTACAATTCCATTTTGTTTACGAGAATGTGCTGTAATTGCTTTGTGTACTTCCATCTTCTCTTCCCCCTAGATAAGTTATACTTTCGTATTTAATTCCATTGCAAGCCGAATCATATCACGGCATACAATCCCATTTTCAATAATCTCTTCTTCATAATGCTTTGAAAAGTAATCAAAATCAATAGAAAAAATACGAAATCCACATTTTTGATATAAAGCAAGTTGTGAAACACTAGAATTACCTGTACCAACTTCAAGTTTACACATACCATATCCCTTAGCAGCTTCTATCGCATGCTTTAATAGCTTCTTTCCAATACCTTTTCCTTGCATATACTCTACAACCGCAATATTCATAATTTCCATCGTCTTCGGCCTTGTTTCTAAAAGAACATATACACCTATAACTCTGTCCTCTTGCTTAGCTACATATGTTACTCCTCTTTGTATATATGCATCAATTTGCCGTTCACTTGGATCGGCAAGTAGCAATAGCAATTTCGGTATAGCTTCTTTTGAGATACGATCTATTACAACAGACATAAAAATCCCCCTCCTCTATTGTTCTAAACCCTCCTTGTCTACCATAAATAATAGAAAGGAGGGATTCACCATGGACAACAATGAGAAAAAATGCAACGTCATCTCTATTGATGGAAAGAAGAAGAAAAGCGACACGTATTCCTATCCAAAATTAGTAGTTGAAAATAAAACATACGAATTTTCTTCATTCGTCTTATGCGGTGAAACACCAGATGGCAGACGACTCGTTCTTACTCATATGATTTCTACCGATGAATTTGCTGGATTTGTCAAATCTTTAGATACTGTACTGCAAAAGAAAATTGAACGAATCTTTTTCTCATAACGACTATATAACATAAATTTCTTTTTCAATCTCTACTAACTGCTTGTGCAATTGTTCTTTACTTTGTTCATATAGAAATACATCGATCGTTTCAGCCAATGCAAACAATATACTTTCATAATAGTTCATCACATCTTGTTGCATCACTTTTTGGAATAAGTTCCACTTCATATCCCATTCTTGCTTATAATGATGAACAAATAAATCTTTTTCATCGGCTACATAGTTTGATACAAGCGGTTCTAATACAGATTTAGCGTCTTCTTGCATAAAAGCTTTGTCATTCTTTTCAAAAAAGCTTTTCTCATTTTTAAAATGTGCCAGTGCTTTTTTGAAATCTTTTATTTCAACTGAAGGGAACGGTTCTTTATGTGTAATATCTTTATATTCATACTCCACTGTTCCATTCATAGAAATTGATTGATTTTCTACTTTACAGTTCACTACAATTTCGTCCTTTGCACGCTTCATCGCTTCGTCTATCCATTTTTCAAGACGTAATGATGTCGCACGCATTTCTTGTAATAAATCATGCTGAATAAATGCTACTAATTCCATAACACACTGTTGCAACTGCGCTTTTACATTTCCATCCGTTCGAAGTGACGCTGGATTAATAAATTCAGTAAACACATCGTTATAGCGTAGGAATAGACGCTGATGCACGTAATAAAGCAATTCTTTCACTTCATTTTGCATCGCTTGTTCTTCCGCAAGCACACTATATGAT
>NZ_JAEHBO010000151.1:0-5428 GCF_016483575.1 Bacillus cereus group sp. N12 | reverse complement strand
GAATTGGAGAGCGCTGAGAAGAGTGGAATGGGATATTTACAAGTAGAGAGAGAATGGTTTGAGCAGCTACAGGCGAGGGTATCTTACGATGGGTGAGGTATCCTCTTTTTTATATGTCATCTTATAACGTTCCATAAACAGCCTAGGACGAGTAAAATAAGATAAGAAGAGCAAAGCTTGGAGGAAGTAAATATGGAAATTTTATCAATTGTTTTGATAGTCTTGCTCATTTATGTTGTTTTTAAAGTAGCATATGTAGCATTAAAGATACTCGCGATCCTATTAATTATCTTTTTAATCGTAGAGTTCGGCAGTAAGTTGCTTGGGGGATAGGGTATGTTGTGTGTTTCGAGTGTCGAAGGTTGTCGTTAAATCGATATCTTGTGTCGAATCGTCGATATAATGAAAAAATCGTTGATATAAGTGGAGAAACGATCGATATATTTGAAAAATCGTTGATATATTTAAGTGAATACTAAGTGGGGTATATGGAAAAGAAGTTGCCGTGGAGGTAACTTCTTTTTATTTTGGTGATGGAGTATGAACAGGAAAGAATAGCAAATAAAAAAGCCGGAAGATATTCTTCCAGCTTACGAGTTACTTTCAATTTGACGACCATTTTCTTCTTCAGTGTCTTGTAAAAGATTGAATACATCTGCTAGGCAGAATGCGATAAACCAAGTCCATAGACCGTGGAAGAAAGCAGAGCTTAATTGAAGTGGTAATGTATAGTTTGTCATTGAGTAGGAAATACATCCACCAACGATTCCGATCATTGTTAATAACATTGTTTTTTGAGCATTTTCTTCTGGATTGAAGAGGAAATAAATGTATCCGCCTAAAATTGAAGCGCTTACAAGTGTTTCGATTCCATTAAAAATGATATTCTCTCCAAGCTGAGTGTTTGTCCAGAAGCAAATCACACCGCCGATAATGGCAAACAGGACAGCTATTGTATATCGTATATATTGATTCATATGTTCATCTCCTTATGTAATAAGATGATTTGGAAGTCAAAAAGGTAGGTATAGTATATTGAAGTGAATTTTAGTTGTACGTATCTTTTTATAAAAAGATTAGTGAAGAATAACTAAGATGATCGGTTTTTAAACCGTTACGTGTATGGTGACTGAAATATACCCGACTTCTCGTTTCTTTTTGTTTGTAAAATATGAGAAACTTCCAAGTCTATATACTCTTTTTTTGTGAGTCTGTTTTCATTATAACACATTTAGGGACACAATAATAGAATTATCTGATTTTGTAATAAGTGTAAAAAATAAAAAGCGCAAGGAATGTTAGTTCCTTGCGCTTTTTTATATGCGTTTGAAACGGCCGACAATTTCAACTGTTTCAGTAATGTTCATGAATGCTTTGTTATCCACTTGACGGATAATACGTTTCATTTCGCCTAACTCATATCGAGTCACGACAGTGTAAATCATTTTTTTCTTATGGTTTGTATAGCCGCCGACAGCATCTACCATTGTCACCCCGCGTATGCCGTGATGTAATAGTGCGCTTTTTATTTCCTCACCTTTTTCTGTAACTGTCATTATCGTTAATTTAATATGTTTTGTATGCACGGCATCAATTACTTTGCTGACTACAAACCGGCTAATTAACGTATAAAGCGTAATATCCCATCCGAAAATAAATCCTGCTGCAACAAGTAAGATCAAGTTGAATCCAAAGATGATTGCTCCAATCGAAATATCTCGATGTTTTGCTACAATCAATCCAACGACATCAAAACCACCTGTTGAAGAAGCAAATCGGAATATGATTCCTGAAGCTGCTCCGCAAATTACACCACCGAATACAGAAGAAAGTAAAATATCGTCTGAAACTTGATGTACTGGGATAATGTTCATCGCTAAAGATGATACAGCTACAAAATACGCTGTTAAAAAGGTTGTCTTCTTGCCTAAGTAAAAGTGACTTAAAATAAGAAGAGGAATGTTTAGTAAAAAGATAAGTGCACCGATATTGTAATGCATTAAATAACCGATAATCATCCCTACACCAGCAAATCCACCGCTAATCATATTATGCGGGATAAAAAACATGTTCATAGAAATTGCATACAAAATAGAAGCTATGAAAATAACAACCAACTGTATCATAAATTCTAAGTGAAATGTTTTAGCTGCTGGGAAAGATAAAAAGGCGGTGTCGGGAACGTAATCGGCGTCTCCTAGTTGACCCATAGTATGTTTCATCTCCATATTCATTTTTGATTACAAGAAGAGAATAAAGGTTTTTTCAAAAACTGGCAATAGTTTTATTATAATGCAAAAATTTTATAAATTTCTAATAAATCAAGCCTATTCATTGATGTGCGTGAATATACTAAAGAAAGCGAATACAATGTTTCTTAATTATTGTTTTCTTGAGAAAATATGCAAAATACTTTTTTTGAAAATAAAAGGAAATAGAGAATATTTGCCCGATGTGCTAAAATGAGCTTATTAAGGATGTGAAGCGATGGAATTTTTATTGCAGGATGCAATTCTATATATATCGTTTGTAACAACGGCGCTTTGTTTATTAGAAGTTTTCTTCCTTGCCAATGTTTCTCGCTTTGTGCGTCAGCAAGCATCGAGCGGTAAACAAAGAGCTTTTGCGTTAGTTGATACATGTGAAGATAGTGCAGGAAATGTAACGCTATTTTCTATTTTTTATAAATATGGAATGATTCGTTCTGTTCGCAGACAAGAATCAAGTGAAGAGAATGACGAGGTCGGTCCGTATACACCAATGTTTCGCTAAATAATTACGAAACATTGGAGGAATGAACATGTTAAAATCATATCGAGCTGTGCTCGTTAGTTTATCATTATTACTTGTTTTTGTTTTATCTGGTTGCAGTAATGCGGCCCCAATTGATGCACATAGTACTGGGATTTGGGATCATTACTTTGTATATCCAATCTCGTTTATGATTCAATTTGTTGCTCATCATATACCTGGAGCTAGCTTCGGGATTGCGATCATTATCATGACGCTCGTTATTCGTTCAGCAATGATTCCATTAGCTGTTTCACAATACCGTAGCCAAGCGAAAATGAAAAAAATGCAACCTGAATTGCAGAAGCTAAAGAAAAAATACGGTGATGTAAGCAAAGATCTTGAAAAACAAAAGCAGTATCAAAAAGAAATGTCAGAACTAATGAAATCAGGCGGTTGGAATCCACTTGCTGGTTGTTGGCCAATTTTTATACAAATGCCGATTTTCTCTGCTTTGTATTATGCGATTAGCCGAACAGAAGAGATTCGCACATCTTCATTTTTATGGGTGAACTTAGGACATGCAGATCCATATCATATATTACCGATTATTGCAGCGTTAACGACATTTATTCAGATGAAAGTTTTCCAATCTAATATCACACCTGGAGAACAAGTACAAATGCTAAAAATGCAGCAAATTATGATGCCAGCAATGATTCTATTTATGGGATTTGCGGCGCCATCAGGTCTTGTACTGTATTGGATTACAGGTAACCTATTTACAATGACACAAACAATTGTATTAAGAAAAATAATGGAACGTGAAGAATTACAATTACAAAAAGCTTAGAACAACGCCGCTCGTGATGAGCGGTGTTTTTTTGTTAAGTCGTTAAGGGAATTTTAAGAAACCAATATTACTATAGGCATTGTATACGAAAGTGTACATGCTTTAGAAATATGAAGGAGGAAATTTCCTATGAAGAAGAAAACAGTTGGGTATTTAGCAATTGCAGGTGCTTTATCATTTGGAATTATAGGAGGAGTGGGTGTACCAGCATTTGCGGCAACGAATACTCCAGCAGCGGATCAGCCTACAAAAACGGTGAAGAAAGATTTAGATGACGCTACAAAACAAAAAGTGAAAACAATTATGGACGATACAAAGAAACAATTAGAGGAGCTAGGTGTAAAGCTTCCAGAGAAAGAAAAACGTAAAGATATGCTTGCGGGATTAGATGATCAAACGAAAGAAAAAGCAAAATCAATTTTAGAGCAAGAGAAATCTGGGAAGTTAACACATGAACAAGCGCAAGAAGAATTAACAAAGCTAGGTGTGAAATTGCCGGAGAAGGGTAAACACAAGGATATGTTTGCAGGATTAGATGATCAGGCGAAAGAAAAAGCAAAGTCAATTTTAGAGCAAGAGAAATCCGGAAAATTAACACGTGAACAAGCAAAAGAAGAATTAACAAAGCTAGGCGTGAAGTTGCCAGAGAAGGGTAAACATAAGGATATGTTTGCAGGATTAGATGATCAGGCGAAAGAAAAAGCGAAATCGATTTTAGAGCAAGAGAAATCCGGAAAATTAACACGTGAACAAGCAAAAGAGGAATTAACAAAGTTAGGCGTGAAACTTCCAGAGAAAGAGAAGCATGCAGACATCTTCGCGGGATTAGATGAAGCAACAAAGGCAAAAGCAAAAGCAGTTCTAGAAAATGAAAAGAAACAATTAGAGGAATTAAATGTGGATCTTCCGCATCATAAATTTTTTATGAAAAAAGAAGATAAATAATTGAGTTATGTATCTTTCGTGTGGGCAACCGGAAGGTACATGCGAGGACCGATTTCTACTTATAGAAATCGGTCTCTTTTAATGATTCAATAAAATTCTTTTCATTGTTAGTATGTATCCAAAGATGCAGTAGAAGATTGCAAAACCGATAAACACTTCCGTATATTGATATTTACCCAATACGTAGAAGGAAACAGCTGGCATAATAGCTACCGCTAAAATGCTATAACCAGGATACTTTTGCCGATGCATGATAGCGAATAGAACAGAGAGAAACGTAGCGATGATACAAAAGACAGCAATCATTATTGGTGCACCTCCTAAATGGATTGTACCATTTTTAGGGAAATGGAGAAGTGTCGTACCTTCTGTTATAATATAAGAAGAGAAATATTTCTTATGTTATATAAAAAATATATTGATTTTTTCTAACAATTCAATATAATGAACAATAACTACAAAATTCGACATCAAGAAGTGATGATGAGGACATGATCAATTTTTTACGATTCTCAGAGAGGGAAGCCTTTGGCTGTGAGCTTCCTAGTACGGGAAAATAGATTACCACCTCTGAACTGCAGCAGTGAACGGATACCTAGTAATTGCTTGCCGGCAAAAACCGTTATTTAGACTTGAGAAATTGGTGAAGTATGTCACTTTGCGAATTGAAACAAGGGTGGAACCACGATTATAACACTCGTCCCTTTTTTAGGGAGGAGTGTTTTTTTATTTCATTTTTGCATCACACTAGGATTGGAAGGAGGATACGCAGCATGCATCATGATGAGAAAAACAAAATTGGTTTAACAGTAGCGCTTTCTATCGTAGTAGGGACTATCATTGGATCTGGTGTGTTTATGAAACCAGGGAGCGTATTAGATTACTCAGGGAGTTCTAATA
>NZ_JAEHBO010000150.1:0-5677 GCF_016483575.1 Bacillus cereus group sp. N12 | reverse complement strand
ACGTTTCACGTTGTTTGTTTCGTTCAGTTTTCAAAGAACTAATTGGTCGCTCATTTGCGACTCCCTTATGTTAACATTTTCGTTAATTGATGTCAACTAAGTTTTTTATTTCGTTTGTCGTTTTCTGCGTTATTGCATCGGCGACTTGTTCTATATTACACCTCTATACTCTAATCGTCAACACCTTTTTACAAAGAAATTTAATTTAAATATATTAATACCCTTTAGGCTATATAAGCCCTTACAGTAGTTTCATTAACGAGAAACTCTCTTCTCCTTCTCTTTACTAAATCTATCCTCTGAAACATATTCAATTAAATACTTCATTCGTCAAACCTTACTTAATTTATAAGAATGTTTTCCCTAAAGAAACTAGCAACCTTATTTTAACAAATACTAGTATATAATTAGAGAGTTATTGTATTCCCTAATGTACCTCTTTGCTTATCGTGTTGTACTACCAATAAAACTCTATTAGAAACAGGTGATAATATGAAAGATATACGTATTCTTATAGCAGACGATGATAAAGAAATTCGAAATTTATTAAAAATATATTTAGAACGAGAATTATATATGGTAGATACTGCGATTAACGGCGATGAAGCCTTGCAGTTATTTAATCAAAAAAATTATAACCTCGTTATATTAGATATTATGATGCCAAAAGTAGATGGTATTGAAGTATGTAGAAAGCTTAGAGATAAAACTAACGTACCGATATTAATGCTGACCGCTAAAGATCACGAAGTTGATAAAATTTTAGGTTTAAGCATTGGCGCTGATGATTACATTACGAAACCTTTCAGCATTCACGAAGTGGTTGCACGAGTAAAAGCTCTTATACGGCGTTTTTTAGTTCTTGGAAGTAACAATACCGTTCAAGAAAAAACAACTTTAGCTTTTAAAGGACTCACTATCAATTTAAATACATATACAGTTCATACAAATAAAGAGGAAATCAACTTAACCGGAAAAGAACTGGAACTATTAAAATTCTTTACTTCAAACCCAGGGCAAGGTATTTACAAAAACGCAGCTCTTCCGAAATGTGTGGGACGATAATTATATAGAAGATGACAATACCGTTATGGTACATATTCGAAAACTTAGAAAGAAAATAGAAATCGATCCTTCTAATCCAAAATTCATTCAAACTATATGGGGAATTGGTTATAAGTTTGCGGACTTTTAAATATACAAATGGGCCCAAGAGTAAAAATGTCTTTATTTATTACCCTTATCTTAATTACAACTTATCTCTTCTTTTCAAGGATACAATTCATTCAAAATCACAAATCAATGAATACTAAATTAAGTCGTGTATTAAACGGAAATTTACAAACGAGATTATTCACAAGCAATGACCGTTCCTTACATAATATCGTTTTTTCAATAAACGAACTAATAGCTGAATTAGAAAAGGTTCGGATTGAAGCAAAAAGATACGAGAAATCTAGAAAACAACTTTTGTCTAGTATCTCGCATGATATCCGAACACCACTCACCTCCATTATTGGATATATCGATGCTTTAAAAGATGGAGTAGCTGCTTCTGAAATAGAAAAGCAAGAATATCTTAAAATACTTTATATGAAATCAAATAACTTAAAACATCTAGTTGATGAAATATTCAATATGGCAAAGCTAGACGCCAATGAATTCCCACTAAAAGAAGAAGAACTCGATTTTTCTGAAGTTACTAGAGAAGTTTTAATCGATTTTTTACCTGAACTCTCAAAACATAATATCGAACTACAGGTTCTTATACCAGAATCTACTTGTCCTATCATCGCAGATCACCTTAGCCTTATGCGAATTATAGGTAATTTAATAAAAAATGCCATTTATTACGGAAAAGATGGGAAAACAGTAGGAATCGAACTACTAGAAACCAATACAGAATATGAACTTCTTATTTGGGACAAAGGCCCTGGCATTCCAAAACATGATTTACAAAACATATTTGAGCGAATGTACCGAAGCGAACAATCAAGAACCTCCTCTTTTGGTAGTAGCGGTCTCTTGCTTTCGATTTCTAAAGCGCTCGTTGAGAGAAATGGTGGGCATATATGGGTTGAAAGTATCCCATGGAAACGAACTACTTTTGGTTTTTCCATTCCAAAATACACTTCTTTTAAGAAATAGTTAAGAAATGATTAATATGCAGTTAAGCCTTCCTTCTTATTATGTAAGTAAGAACTTATAGAAAGTAGGTGTCTCCTATACATACAATTATAAAAACGACTAACCTTACTAAAGTATATGGCACTCAAAAATCAGTAGATAATCTAAATATTAATGTTCAACAAGGAGAAGTTTATGGATTCATAGGACGCAACGGTGCGGGCAAAACAACAACCATACGTATGCTACTTAGCCTTATAAAGCCTACAAGTGGAAACATTGAAATATTCGGAGAGGATTTATTTCAAAATCAAAAAGATATTTTAAGAAGAATTGGTTCTATCGTTGAGGTTCCAGGGTTTTATGAAAACTTAACTGCAAAAGAAAACTTATTAATTAATGCAAAGATAATTGGGATCCACAAAAAAAATGCCATTGAAGAAGCATTAAAAATAGTAGGCTTACAGCACGAAACAAAAAAGTTAGTAGGAAAGTATTCTTTAGGAATGAAGCAGCGCTTAGGAATTGCACGTGCTCTTCTCCACTATCCAGAACTACTCATACTAGATGAACCAACTAATGGACTCGATCCAATCGGTATTAAAGAAATGCGAAAACTCATTAAATCTTTAGCTCAGGAAAGAAATATAACGATACTCATTTCTAGTCACATATTAGCTGAAGTAGAACAACTAGTCGATCGTATGGGAATTATCCACGAAGGAAAGTTACTAGAAGAAGTTTCTCTTGATACGCTACGCAAATCCAACCGTAAGTACATAGAATTTCAAGTGAATAATGACAATAGAGCCACGATGCTATTAGAAAATCATCTTCAAATTTTTGATTATGAAGTACATGATGAAGGGAATATTCGTATTTATTCTCATTTTGGACAGCAAGGACACATAAACAGAACGTTCGTTCTTAACGATGTTGATGTATTAAAAATGGCGATGAGCGAAGACAGATTAGAAGATTATTTCACCAATCTAGTTGGAGGTGGAACAATTGGTTAATCTGCTCTATACAGAACTATTAAAATTAAAACGTTCCAATATGTTTTTGATTAGCATTATCGGGGCTGGCGTCGCACCCTTCTTAGTGGTCGTAGCGTCTTATATACACATAAAAACAAAACAACCTACTCCAACTATTTTGTTCCATCAACTATTCACTGAAGTTAACTTATATACCACTTTAGTTATAGGATTCCCCTTATATGGGGTAGTGATTGCTTATCTGTTTACCCGTGAATATACAGAAGATACACTAAAACATTTACTAACTATTCCAGTCTCACGCATTAGCTTTATTATAAGTAAGTTCATTATTCTCTTTCTTTGGATTATTATGCTTACTTTAGTCGCTTGGGCACTAACTTTATTATTAGGGCTAATAGGTAGCTTCCCTGGATTTAGCACCATCTTACTCTTAAGCTCTCTCGTAAAATTTTTAATATGTGGTGGACTTCTCTTTCTATTGTCTTCACCTATTGTACTATTAACCGTTGTAATGAAGACCTATGTACCACCTATTATATTAACGGTCATTATTACAATGACTAACCTTATGCTCGTGAACTCTAAACATAAAGATCTATTTCCGTGGACCGCTACTCTAGATATCGCAAATAACGAATTACAACCCACATATCCACCAGAGTATTCTTATATCATCATTGCAGCAACAGCAATTTTCGGATGTATTGCAACACTATTCTATTTTAAGAGAGTAGATATTCATTAATTTATAGGAGTGAAACTATGAGCGATATCATCATTGCCTTCATACTCGGTATTGTAGAGGGATTAGCAGAATTTTTACCTATCTCTTCTACTGGCCACCTTATATTAGTCGGACATTTATTAGGTTTCGAAGGAGAAAGAGCAAAGACCTTTGAAATCGTTATACAGTTAGGAGCAATTTTAGCTATTGCGATTTTATACTATAAACGTCTTGTTTCTTTATGTAATATTAAACCTCTTCTACGAAAAGAGAAAAAATTCAACGCATTCCATGTATTTCTTGGTGTATTCCCAGCGGTAGTTGCTGGATTACTATTACATGATGTTATTAAAACATACTTATTCCAGCCATATACTGTCGTCATTGGGCTTGTAGCAGGAGCAATTCTTATGATTTTTGCAGAAGTAAAAAAGACAGAAGCAACCGCCTATTCACTGGATGATTTAACCTACCGTCAAGCATTAACAATTGGATTATTTCAATGCTTAGCGGTATATCCTGGCTTCTCTAGAGCTGGCTCTACTATTTCTGGAGGGTTATTAGCGAAAGTAAATTATAAGACCGCATCTGAATTCTCTTTTCTCATTGCTCTTCCTGTAATGGTTGGAGCTACAGGCTTAGACTTATTAAAAAGTTGGAAATATTTAAGCGTTGATGACATCCCTATGTTTGCGGTAGGATTCATTACCTCTTTTATAGTAGCAATGCTAGCCGTAGTAACTTTTTTGAAGCTTTTAGAGAAGATTGGTTTAAAACCTTTTGCATATTATCGTATTTTGCTGGCTATCTTATTTACGCTTTTCATATTGCTATAGATTCATATAAGTCACATATTACTAAACTGATATTCAAGTTGGAATATCAGTTTTTTCTCTATTTCACCTCTAGTATTACTCACTTCAATATGGCATAGTTGTAATAAATCGCCCTTAATAATCCGAATATTCTTCAAACAGTTATATCCTTTACCGTACGACACAATTGGAAAATTAAAAATCACATATATGGACAGAACGTGTTTACAAACCATATTCATTCCGCATATTCTCTTTCTTAATTCGCAACACACCGATACAAATTTTAAATGAGTACAAAGGCATAACAAATAAGTAAATTTCTCAGGGATTATAAAAAAAACTAAAGATTAATTAGAGTGAGGTAACGATACAAATGAACCCATTAGCACAAACATATTGGGATACTTATTGGGGAAACAATGAAAAACCAGCATCTGTTACAGCTTGGCAATTTGGGGATTCCCCTAATTATCTTGCACAATTAGTAATTGACGGTATCAAAACCGCAACATGCTCCGGTCACATTTTTTATGAATTAGAAAATGAACCACTACCAACGACTAATGATTATAGTATTATACTCAATAGTCAGGATGAACCTGTAGCGATTATTAAGACAATAGAAGTAACTGTAACACCGATGAATGAAGTAAGCGAAGAATTCGCCATCGCTGAAGGCGAAGGCGATCGTACTTATAATTACTGGAGAAACACCCATGTTCGTTTTTTTACAAAGGAACTAAATGAGCTTGGTTTTACTTTTTCTAAAGATATGCTACTCGTTTGCGAACGATTTGAGCTCATTGATGTGAAAAATACAGCAGAACTATAATAAACAGAGCTTTACTGAAATTTCATATTGCTATTTTTTAACACAAATAAGCTCGTTATTTATAGCTCAAGAAAACTACAGATAACGAGCTTATTTTATAAAACACAAAAAAGACGAGTCATTCTGACTCGTCTTAAGCTTGCTTGGCGACGTCCTACTCTCACAGGGACAA
>NZ_JAEHBO010000015.1:0-91621 GCF_016483575.1 Bacillus cereus group sp. N12 | reverse complement strand
GTCCCCTGTGCAATACAGAGTTCAATCCTTAGTAGCTGCTTAATATATTTGTCTAATTTTTTGGGTTCAGTTCAAAATGATGGGCTTTTCTTTTCATTTTATCCTTCAATCGTAACCCCAGTAAACATCGATAAGTTTCCCGTTATTTTCTCACCAACTCGTAAAAATAACCCTGCCGCTCTCCCACTAATACAATGTGAGCCAATTAATAATTTACCAGTATACGGACCATCCCATGTATCAATGGTATAGTCAGGCATTTCTATGTATTGCTGATATATTTTCCGTTGTTCAAAGTAATATTCCGTTTTATCTTCAGCTAATAGTTCATCATTTTCGTATATAGATACGCCCCCACCTTCACGTCCATATAAAGGTTTAGAAACAAATGATTCATTTCTTTCTTTAAATGGCTTATTTGTAAAATATGTTGGTAAGAAGTATTTATTAATAATAACACGCTCTTCTTCTTCAAAGAAAACCGCTTTTTCATAAAGCTTCCAAATTAATGCAAGCACATTTTTATTTTGCATTACGAATGCGGCTGGTGGATTAATAATTTTCACTCTTCCTTGCGCTATATGATTTAAAAACTGCAGACCAATTCTTTTTCCATTTTTATCAACATCTGTAACTAAATATTCAATTGGATACAGTCGATATAAATAATGAATTCGCTTGCCATTTGGCGTATATATTCCATCATCTGTAACTACAATATCTTGAATTCCTATATATTCCGTGGGCTGATTTAGGCAATAACTTCTTAAAAACTGGACTGTTTGATGGTCTTCATCGTGCCAATCATAGCTACTAAAATATATCGTTTCTTCAGGATCAATATTATAGTCATGTTTAATTTGTTCCCATGCCTGTACAATATGCTCCTCAATATGATTCGGGTGATTCACATCGTGATAACGGCACAACACTTCATTTGCAACAGAAGGTTCTAAATATCCTGTTGGTGTATCACAATTCACTTCTATTAATTTAATAACATCACCATTTACGATAAAGTCGAGCCTTGTAAAATAAGAAAACAAACCAGTATGTTTCATTCTCGCAATCTCCCACGTTTCAGGCGGGAATCCGAGTTTTTGAAAATCTTCTGTCGTATGTACAATATATTGATACGTTCTATATAACACATACATTATTTCTTCTGTCGCTTTCGAAATAGCGGTATATGTGTTTACCGACATACGAAACATCCCTGTTGCCATATACTGATTCCACTCTTCATTCTCTAATAGACTCGGCCACGTAAAACCATTCCTACCAGCCTCTTCCGCAAGTGAAAACCATATTTTCATATACTCTTTCTGTTCTTGTTCTGTATACATGACTCTATTATCCTTTCTCTTTATGATCCGGCCGGCGCTTTTGCGTTCCCAATTCCACTTGAACCAGAATTTACTTTCGGCGTTTGTGTCGTAGATGATTTAGATGTATTTGTATCTGGCGTCACTTTATTTGATGGATTGGGCTGTTGTTTATTTAAATCCACTTTCTTTGAAGAATCGTTGTTGCTAGTAGTTCCGCCGTAATAACCTCCGCCACCGCTGCCACCAGTTCTCCGTTCATCTTTTTCACGATAAGAAAGAACATTGTTTGTATATGGTTTCTTCATTACATTTGGTTTGACTGTATAGTTCATATTTGAGGTTTTACTTGCTAATAAATATCCTGCTACGAACGGTAATATCGGTAAGTGAGAGTTTTCTTGATACGATGAAAATGATGGATTATTTTCCTTGCATAACTCATCTTTTTCTACATTTTCAGTAGTTGGGGCTTTATCATCACAATTTAATGGTTCTTGTTCGCTCCCTTGCTTCCCACCATCCGTTTTAACAGCGGTATTTTCTTGTTGTACATTTTCTTCTTCATAGTCACCACAACCTGTTAATAAAAAAGATGACACGCCAATTGAAGCAGCGACTTTCAAAAATTTATTTTTTTCCATTCTCATGTGCTATACACCTAATTTCTTTTATCTATATTTTTCCATTTAACTATATTATATAATGCAAATATCACTTTTTACAAACTATACTCAATATGCATATTTACATATTTTCATGCTATTTATTCCCTAAATGAAAATGAAATATTATAATAGCCGAATTGTCTATCTGTACACCTAAATAAAGTGAAAGACGATTTTGTATTATGTCGTCTTTCACTTTATTTATTTTTTATATACTAAACGTCTCAATAAAATTTCTAATGGTCCATTAAGATTATTTTTTTCCATTATTAAAGCTACTATGACAGACAATATCCAAATACATATTGCTATCAATGCAGCAAAAGCGTTACTTACATGCCCTCCTAAATCAAATGCTACTGGTGATAAAAATATAACAAGCAGTGCTTCATTTAAAACAAAAAATGTTAATGAACGTTTTCCTAGAGCGATTAATGCAAGGCTAAAGTACCCTGGATTTTTCAATCTACTCCCTATTATCCCGAAACCTGTTGCATATGCTAATCCTCCAGCAATTCCAGTTAAAATATGGATTCCATTTATCATTCCAGCTGTAAATACAGTTGGATACCATATAGTCCCTATAAAAGATAAAGGCAAAGCACCTATTAAAGAAATTGCTAATCCTATAGTTGTTATAAAATATAATTTTTTTAACTGTTGCTCTGGTTTTATTAATAACTTATATCTAGCAATCCACAAACCAAGAATTATAGAAGGAAGAATTGGGAACATAAAATGGATGAGTACAGGTATAATAGGAAAGAAAAGTAATCGTATCATTGTAGTACTAAGATACGTGTCTTTTGCCGAAACATCTGGTGAAAAACCATAATCACCTATTGATTGCATATTAAGTCCCCATATTATTGGAATAAAAATGGTATACAATATAGCGATAATTATAAACGTTCGAATTAATGTTTTCATTTTACACTTTAATAGTGGACTAACAAAAATACCCGCTAAACCATAGGCCATAAGAATATCTTGCCCTCCAATTAAGACCGCTAACACAATCCCAAACAGTATTAAATACAAGGAGCGTTTTCTTACTATTTTTACAGCCTGAATTTCATTTTTCCCTTTTGATATTTGCCCTTCAAATGCTAGAACTAAACCGTAGCCTAATAATACGGCAAACATTGCTCTTGCACGGTTATCAATTATGAATATACCAAAAAGATTTACAATTTGATCAAAGAAACTACTGCTTTCCACTCTATGCATAATTCCAGGATATGCAGCGTACAAATACAGCGGTGCATGAGCAAGTACGATTAACAGCAACATAGTACCCCTTGCTAAATCTAATGAGACTGCACGCTTCTTTTCAAGTGTTCCATCACATATTGAACTGCTCATATTTCACTTCCTTATTATCAAATAAAGTGAAACTTTAATCAGTGGGGGTTTTGTTCATCCCCCACTGATTATTAGCCTTCACCAATCGGGCTTTTATGGGCAGCCCGACCCCCACCTAACTTCTTTGCTTCCGCTGAATTTTGAGGTGGGGATCTTACTGCCCGTTAATGCGGGATAAAATTCAACTGCCTCATTGTCTGTTTCTGCTTCTACATAAGTCAACTGATGCATCGTTACTACTTTCTTTATCATTTGCAATGCAATTCCCTTATGACGATATTGTGGAGCGACTGCTATATGGCATATTCGTGCTTTCGTTGCGCCAATTACTTCAATACCTATACAAGCCTTTTCTTCATATTTATATAATCTACCTTTTTTACCTTGATAAAATAATACTGCTTCCTTTAAGCTTGTTTCACTTGGACCGACTGCATACTGTAATACGTTTAATACTGAATCCCTTCCAATTTGTTCAACACGTTGCAAATTCATATCTTCATCCCTTTCTAAGAAAAAAGATTAGCTCTTTATAAAAAAGAGCTAATCTCATTACGCTGTTATTTTTTCTTCTTTTTTCACAACGACCGCCACATAACTATGGAGTATCATTCCGACAATAACGAGACTCATTCCAACCCAAGATAAAGATGATGGAATTGGAGCAGAAAGCCAAATAAGCTCTCCTACTAAAGCAAATAAAACTTCACCGGATTGTGTCGCTTCAACCGTTGCTAGCTTTTGCGGATCATCTTTCACAAGATCTGTCGCAAAGAAAAATAATACTGTCGCGATTAAACCTGAACTAACTGCTACAATAAAACATTGAAAAACTTGACTACTTGACGGTAATCCACCTGTTGATACTTCGTAACCAGATAGTAAAAACCAAAATGGTAAACTTGCTAATGTCATCCCGAGAACTCGCTGGAATACATCTAATTCCCCTTTACATACTTGCATCATTTTTCGATTTCCAAGAGGGTACGCAAACGCCGCAATGAGAACAGGAACTACACATAAAATGGTTTCACGAATTCCTAAAGAAGAAGCATGTTCTACTTGCATGAGTACAACACCGAATAAAATAATACCCGACATTACTAATTCTTTCATCGGAAGTTTTTTATGTAATGGGTCTACCGCAAAAAATGGTGTTAACAAAATCCCTGCGACTATCGTAATTTGCCATGTTGATGCAACAAGCCACCCTGGTCCAAATGCGCCAGCAAAACTAAGTGGTGCATAAAAAAGACCAAAACCTACAATACTCCATACCAACCATTCTTTCGGATTGTTTTTCATATATTGAAAGAGTTGCTTTAAGTTGCCTCTATACATGACAATAAGTAGTAGCATTGGTACCATAAAGTAATACCGTAATGATGCACTCCAAATCCAACTTCCACCTTCTAAGTCCATCGCCCGGTTTAAAACAAAGGTAAAGGCAAAGAAAAATGATGCCAATATCCCTATTGCAATTGCTTTCATTATAAAACCCCTTGTTTAGTTTCTTCTTAATACTATACAACAAAATGAATATAATTAAAATTCACGCACTTTAACTTACATGTAATCTAGCTCTATATAATCTTCTTAACTGACCAATATGCGCTTGATGATACCGATTATGATCAGCTACATGCCATATGCCCCATCTTATTGTCGCATTTTCGCCCTTTTCATAAAAAACTTCCCGTGTTAAATCATTTTCTGTTAGTTTCATACATTCTTCATAAAGTGAAACTTTAATCAGTGGGGGTTTTGTTCATCCCCCACTGATTATTAGTTTAACCAATCGGGCTGCCCGTTAATGCGGGATAAAACAATTGTTGCACTGCTTCATAATCTTGCATTAACTCTTGTAACGTGTGTTTTCTTAAAACTGGCAGTTCTCCCACTTCATTCAACATAGGCCCATATTTATTTTTTAGTGCAGTGGAACTTCTTCTCCCTTTAAGTGATACACCCAATGTAAATCGACAACTGCTAAATGCTGAAGTAGCTGTCCGATGCTATTTTCATTATTTTCAGACCCTTTAAAAGATAATTCCTTCTCTTCAGTACTTTCTACTAAATTTTGCAATCGTATATATGTATCTCGAACCGTTGCATACAAAATTGCTACTTGCGGATTCATGTTTTTTTCTAAATAAAGATCTTTCATGATAAACTCCGTCCTTTAAAGGAACAGCACCATATGTTCATCATCACTGTACGCACCATTAATCTTTATAGCCCTTTTTTCAATTCCATATGTTTTAAAGCCCATTGATTCGTACAAATTTTTTGCTGGTTCGTTTGTAGATACAACACCTAATGTCAATTGCTCTAGTTGTATATCCCGCGCTCTTTGAATTGCATTTGCAATTAGCTCACGTGCCAACCCGTTTCGTCTGTTTTGTGCGTCTACATACATCGCAACGATATGGCCTTTATGCTTATATGCTACTTTCTCTTCCGTTAGTAAAGTGACTACACCAATTAATTTTTCTTCATTAAACGCGCCAAGTGTACAACTAATAGTAGATGTTAAATTCCCTTCAACTCGCTCAATAGGATTTTCCTGACGAATCGCCTCTTCATAAGTTGTTATAAACGCCTCTGGGTTTACTTGTAATGCTTGTAAACGTAAATCCCAATATTTTTTTGCATCTTCTTTCGTAAGTAATCGAATCATGTATCTCTACCCCTTTTTAATTTACATAATATTTTTATAAACCACTAATTATAGATTGATATTCTTCTATTAACATACTATAACGATAGCGATGAATGAACTTCTTTTGACGTAACCGATCATTTCTCATTAGTCCTTCACAAACAAAGCCAGCCTTTTCATAACTCTTTCTAGCTTGTAAATTATCCTCATCTACACGTAGCCAAACTTTCTCCAATTCGAAATCAAAGAATCCCAGTTGTAATATACTATATAGAGATGCTATTCCATACCCTTTTTCCCAATACTCTTTATCCCCAATCGTAATTCCTAGTTCCGCATTTTTATTTGTTTTGTCAAAATTTTCAAGGTCTACCCAGCCAATGTGTATATCGTTTTCTGTAACGATAGCCCTTTGTTCATAACCATTCTTTCGACTTATGCATGCTTCAATCCATTTTCTCGTATCTTCACGAGTGAACGGAGGATATTGATCTGGTACGACTAAGTGTTTTGTCACTTCTGTATCTAATGACCATTGATATCGATCTTCTACATCCTCTAGTGTCAATTCCCTTAATTGAACGAATGGTATTTTCATTTTACTATCCCCTTTTTATTTGCCAATAGAAAATCCTTCGAACACTCTTCCTCCGTATAGTTCTAACGTCTTTTCTGTAAAATTAATTAATACATTTTTATCACCGTTTTTATAAAAATGATCAAAAGCCGCTACAAATTGTTCTGCATAATGGTCATCATATCTTCTTAAAACTCTAATAAACCATTTTGAATTTCCAAGCCATTGGCCATTTACTCTTAATACATATTCATGTATTAATTCCGCTAATAAATTAGCAATGAATAGTTCTTCTTCTCTTTTTGATGCACCAATGAAGTCATCCAAAGTATCCGAAATAAAATAGCGCTTCTGTTTCATCGTTTCTTCGGTCCATTTATCTGGTCCTTTAATTAGTAAATCGTTCGCTTCTTTTTTTAATTTCTCAACAATTTCACTTTCCCCTTTTAATACAATTCCTTCTGAAACTAATTGAGGTAGAGAAGGTCGCCCGCGATCACAATCCATTTTAAAAAAGGTTTTATACGTTACAAAATTATGTACAAATACTTCAACGGGCCATCCATTACTATAGAAGGATTCTCTATAACAAGATGACAAACTTTGATCGACTATAACAATATCAAGGTCAGATGTTTTTGTCGCTTCTCCTCGTACAACGCTTCCTCCCAGTAAAGCTACATCACAATTCGGAAATTGTGATGTAATTATGCTTTGTGCCGCTTCAATTGGTTTCATTTTCTTTTCTCCTTCGCTTATTTTACTTTCTTTTTTCTGCTCTTTCTCGAGCCTTTTTTATATATGGTTCTGCATCTGGTGTTTTACATGACGTTGCACCGTGATCAATTTTTACTTTTCCAATTTCACGAGCAATTTCAATTGCTTGTTGCTCTAAAGCTTCATTTCGAATCCCTATCGCAATTAAAGCGCTATTCATTGCTTCTCTTTTTCTATTTTTTTCATTATGTATATGAACTTTAATCTCTTCTAAATACGGCATGAAGAAGTTATCGTCTAACTTTTTATTTTTTATTGCGATATTCGCTAATAATGACCAACCTGCTCTCCCGATCCATTCATCATCAGATTTCGTCCATTCGTCCATTCTTTCTATTGCGATTGGCGACGTACATATAGCTGTCATAAGAACGTCCATTAAACAATAATAATCAACATCCCTAATCCAACTATTCAGCTGTTCTGATGTTACATTCTTCGGTTCTAAAATATACGTTGCTAAAGTCATTGCATCCATATTTTTTGTTTCCCATAATGAAATTGCTAAATCATGATCTTTTTTTATCTTCTTTTTTAATAATTTTAAATTTGCAAAACTGACTCCGAATAGCGGCTCTTTCGCCCCATGATTTTTATACGTTTTTCGATTTTGTTCCGTTCCATATTTCTCTAGTTGCTGCATGACCTCTTCAAGTAGCATTTGTCCACCTCTTTTATGTTTTCTGTTGACTTCATATAGGTATGTACGATATATTCTACATTATTTTTTGATTTTCCTATATTTATTTTTAAAATACGGTATGTGAAATTTTAAATATACTACGCAATCACACCATGAAAAACCTACACATTGTAAACATGCAGGTTTTTCATGGTATCAAATTTCCATAAAATAAGAAATAAACGAAGGAACCACCTTTGGTTCGTTCTCTCAATAATTTATCTCCGCTATATTTTGGCTAAACTCTTTACATCTGACCACTCTTCTATAGAACCTGCATCCGGAAAAACGGTAACTACATTAAAATTCGCACCTTTTTCTTTTCCTAATTGTTTTGCAGCTAATAAGTTTGCTGCCGCAGACGTTCCTATTTTCATACCAGTAGTCTTATAAAAACGGGCCATTTCATACAAGGTTTCTTCATATGAATAAGTCCATTGCTTTTCTATCAAATTGTCTTCCTTTTCTATGAAATGTTGTTTCCGTCCTAGACCGAATCCACCTGATCCTGCATATTTCTTTAAAGCATTTGGCGGTTGTTCAGATCCATATGGTAATTCGGCAGGCATTACTAAATGTAGCTCAACATTTTTTGTATACTTCTTTACTGCTTTATAGACCCCAATTAGAGTTCCACCAGTACCAGCGGATGCTACCCATGCGTGTATTGGTTTTCCGTTCATTTGTGCAATAATTTCTCGGCCTGTTCCTTCTATATGACTTAATAAATTTGCATTATTATAATGTTGGAACAAAAAGTATAACTCTTGTTTTTGTTTGCTAATCTCTATTGTCTTCTCAATTACAGCGTAAAATCCCTTACATTTATCAACTAAGATTACGTTAGCACCATAATATTCGAGTTCATTTAATAGAGATTGACCAGTTGCAGAACTTAACACTAACGTGCATTCAATCCCTAAATAATAACAAAGATAGCCAATTGACCTCGCTAAGCTTCCACCACTATACTCTAAAATATGTTGTTTTTTGTTAGCTTCTTGTAAATATTTATTGA
This sequence comes from Bacillus cereus group sp. N12, assembly GCF_016483575.1. Lineage (NCBI taxonomy): Bacteria > Bacillati > Bacillota > Bacilli > Caryophanales > Bacillaceae > Bacillus > Bacillus cereus group sp. N12. The sequence continues at coordinate 82,547 of NZ_JAEHBO010000015.1, read as the reverse complement.
TCATTCCAAGTGCTGCTCTATCCTTAATCGATCCTGTAGGGTTGTGCCATTCACATTTAGCATAGATTGAAAGATTCTTCGTTTCTTCGCATTCTAATTTAATGAGAGGGGTATTTCCAACATTTTTAGAAAACTCTTCAAAATGGTTTACTATCATACTTTTATACCTCCGTCATACATCATATTTATAACATTTGTTCTTAGTCAAAATACTTTCTATATTTCAATTACGCTATTAACTATATTTTCCTATAAAAAATCCCTACAAACGTTGTAGGGATTTTTGTCTAAATCATTTTGTTGCACTCTATTACATACGAAAAGAACTTCTTTATTCAAATGCATTCATAAGCACAATTCTCCAGCCATCTGGATCCTCTATTGTAGTACCTTTCTCTATCCAATACGGATTTTCCGGTTCCACCTCATGGTAGCCCATTTCACTTAACCGATTCGCGATTATTTCAATTTCATCTTTATTCGGCATATAAAAAACTAGTAAATTATCTTTTGTCGGTGCTGGGCATGGGCTTCCATTTACATGCGTAGTAAACTCCAAATGGTACTCTTCACCCGGTAATCCAAACATAACCCCGTCATATCCTTCATGATTGTGAAATTCCCCTATACGTTTTAACCCTAATCCTGTTTCGTAAAAACTTATAACTTCTTCAAATTTATCTGTTGGTCTTGCAATTCTAAATTGAACCCAATTCTTCATGCAAATCTCCTCCTTTTCATTTTCCAAAGCTTTATAGTAGCCATTATAAGTTACATATATTTAGTTTAATATCCCTCATTAGTGTGAGAACTGCTTAAGTTGAAAGACCTATTCGTTCATACATAGTAGGACTTTAGTATAAAATTCATATAAACTTAGTTATACAAATATGGAGATAAAATAAAGATTTCTTCCATATATATTATTACGTATGAAATAATTCTCCTTGTAGGGCCTTTATATATCGATCAGCAGATCTTTGTACAGCCCTATTCGCATCTTCCATCACAACACCATGAAACGCATTATACAGTCGACTAAATTGGATTCCTTTTACTTTCTCTGCCATTTTTCTAACTTTATTCGCTGGTAATGGGATAAGATTGGGATAACTATACATAAAACTTACCCATTTTCGATCCGAAACTACTTGTATAATATCACCTGATAACAAAATACCTTTCCCTTCATTACCGTCTTTCCAGTGCATAACAGTTCCACCTTTAAAATGGCCTCCTAACCGATGCAATGTAAGTTCTTCCGATAATATCAAATGTTCCCCAGACCAAAATTTAATTTGCTTACTCGGGTGAACCACCCATTCTTTATCATCTTCATGAATATAGATAGGTATATGAAATGTTTCCGCCCATTTTACTTGTGTAGAGTAATAATGTGGATGAGAAAGTGCTATTGCTTGAATACCACCTAAATCATATATACGTTGTATCGTTTTATCATCTAAATAACTAATACAATCCCACAAAACATTTAGAGTTTTACTTTGTATTAAAAATGCTGTTTGTCCAATTGCAAACTTAGGTTTAGTAGTAATGCTATACAAACCAGTTTCTTCTTTTATTATTTCATTTTTGTATAAATTGCTATGTTGCATTGTTTCTAATGTTGTCCATGACTGCCCCATTGGATTCATATATTGCCTTTCCTCATTACAAATTTTACAACGAGAAGGTGCCTCTTTATTTTCGGGATACTGAACTCCACATGTCGTGCAAATATAATGAACCATATTCCCACTCCCTTTTTAAATGTAATTAATTCTTTACCAATATTTTAATAAAAAACGAAAATAATTAAATCAATAATTGTGACTAAAATGAAGTCATACGAAAGTACGATTATTCCCCTTCTATTTAAGAATTTAGTCTAAGTACTATATTTTATATTTCTTCTTTCTGGGAAGTTAAATTTTTCAATCATTACATGAAAGAGTAACTCTATACGAAATAAATGAACCTATTCATAGTTTTTGTCACAAGTTTGACACAGTAGTATAAACTAATACACATCTGGGGTATAGTATATTTAAAGTAACGATAAAAAAGAATATTGAATAAATTCTTTTTTAATCGTCACTAGATTACATTTGTAATAACTTAAGGGGAGATTATAATGGAAATCGTTATTATGCTCTATGAAGGGATTACTGCATTAGATGCTATTGGTCCGTACGAAGTATTTGCAGCAGAAAGCAATAACAACATAAAGTTTGTTGCTAAAACTACGGGCTTAATTAAATTAGATTCAAAAATGGGCTATTTACATGCCGATTATAATTTTACTGAAGTTAATTCAGCTGATATCCTTATTATTCCTGGATGTCGCCCGCCTAACTTTAAACAACTTATGGAGGACGAAGAAACTCTCAATTGGATTCTCCAAATACATGAAACTACTAAATGGACTACAACTGTATGTACAGGTTCTTTAATCTTAGGTGCTACTGGCCTACTAAATGGTGTTAAAGCCACTAGTCATTGGAGCTCTTTTGACTTACTTCGTTCTCTCGGGGCTATTCCAACTGAAGAGAGAGTCGTTCGTCATGAAAAAATCATAACAGCAGCTGGTGTATCTGCAGGTATGGATATGGCTCTCCAGTTGATGGCTTGGGAATTCGGAGATGAAAAGAGTAAAGCAGTTCAGCTCATGTTAGAATACGACCCGCAGCCTCCTTTTGATACAGGTTCACCAAAAAAAGCATCCGCATCATTATTAGAAGAATTAAATTTGATGCTTGAAGATTTTCATAATAAAGTTTAAAACCATCCAATTTTTCAAGAATGCAGTTGATACAAAATCTTGCATATTTTTAACCAAACTTTTTTACAGTTGTAAAAAAGTTTTTTTGCATTTCCCTACCTATAATTGCTAATATAGTAGAGTAGAACTTTTATAGAGAGAAGGAAAATTATGCACAATGGAATTCGAATGACAACTTTAGTAAAAAGGGCTATGTTGATTTGCGCTGGGGTATTATTTACATATGAGGCCGCTTTAGGATCAGTACATACTGCTCTAGCAAGTACAGAAGATGAAGCAAAGTCTGTTCAATTTGTAAGTGAAATTCAAACATCTCTTGCACCGAAAGAAGCTCCAAAACACTATAATGGGCAAGTTAGAAAAGTCGCTTACTTAACATTTGATGACGGTCCTGGAAAATACACAGCTGAGCTTTTAGATATGTTAAAGAAAGAAAATGCAAAAGCAACATTCTTCCTAATTGGTTCAAACGTGAAAGCTTTCCCTGATCTTGTGAAACGTGAAGATGCTGAAGGCCACTATGTTGGGATGCACAGTATGACTCATAACTATAAGAAACTTTACACAGAAGGACATTACGTAGATGAAATGAAAGAAGATCAAGGCTTAATCGCTGGCGTTCTAGGCAAATCACCCGTATTAACTCGTCCATCATACGGCTCTATGCCAGGATTAAACGAAGCACTTCGCAACAAAGTGGTGGAAAACGGGTTGAAAGTTTGGGATTGGACAATTGATTCTTTAGACTGGAGATACAACAAAATGCAAGTTGATGCTGCATCAGCTAAAATTGTAGAAAACGTTCTACATGGTGCTACAAATCCAACAGAAGTTATCCTTATGCACGATATTCACCCACAATCAGTTAAAGCAGTACCTGGAATTATAAAAGGACTGAAAGAAAAAGGATATGAATTAGAAGCCTATAATGAGAACGAACACTTCCCATTAAACTTCTGGCATGATAATCGTATGTAATGAAAAGACTTGATTCCCTCTAGTAGGATATCAAGTCTTTTTTTAACGTTTTGGAAAATTTCTTTGTTGCTCTTCAATAAAACGAATAATCTTTTCTCTGTCCTCATGCGTAATACTTATAGAAAATTCGTACTCCTCTTCCTTACACCATGAAGGGGTAAGTTCCTGAGATAATCGGACTACAATTTGAAACTCACCTTCATTTTTCCCCATTAATTCAAACGCTATATTAGGCTCTATGAAATCTAGTTCGGTATATGTAGGATTCGGTAATAATTGAAACCATTTTTTCATATGCTGTAAGTCGAAAGTTTGTAGAAAAGGATCCATCGTTTCAAAAACTTTATTTCCTTCTGACAGTTTCGCTTTTACTATAAGCCAATTTCTATCACACTCCTCTTTTGCATCTTTAAATTGGTATCTCACCACCTCTAAATGTAATGCTACTTTTTCATTTTGAAAATCCATAAATTGCTCCCCTTCTTGCTATAAAACTTTTACTTTATAAATTTGAAATATATAAGCCTTTACTTGCAAGACAATTATTTTTCTATCTCCTGTTAATTTCAATTCTTAAATATAATGATTTTCGTTTATTAATACACATGACTGATTCTAACATATCATCCTTTATACATTAAATATATTTGATTTGCTATATAATCTGAACTAAAGTGAAGTCCATTCCTTATCCACCACATGATAATACCTACCAAAGAGGCTGTTTTAATATCAACTGCAACATAATCATCAGGTAATTTATTTTTCGTATTCTCTCTTCTCGTTTCTATTAATTGCTTTAAAAATAAAAATAATTGCTCTTCAAATTGATTCATTTTAAATAATATAAATAAAAAATTCCGGTGGATATATAAATAATCTAGCAATTGTGTTAGCTTTTGTTTTTCTGATAAATCTTTTGCATGTATTAAATCAACAATTTTATTAGAAAGCTCATTTAAAATCTCGATATTGATTTGGTCTAGTAAATCTTGAATATCTTGATAATGTAAGTAAAATGTTGTTCGATTTAATCCTGCTTTTGTTGCGATTTTCTGAACCGTTAAGTTTGAAATAGTAGGATTCTCACATAAAAGAGAAAAAACAGCATTTTTAAACATTTCTCTTGAACGAACTGTACGAGGGTCCTCTTTTTTAAGTGTAGACATTTTGAAACTCCTTTATAGATTTTCTCTTTACTTTCTCGACAGTACATATCTTCTCTGTCGAGTAGTGAACATTTTCAACAAAACTGTTCATGGTCAGAGAAAACGTATTTTGTTACCTTGATTTATCGACACGATGTCGATAAATCAAGGTAACAATGAAGGAGATTACCAATGCAAAAGGAAATATCAGAAAGAAATAAAAAAATTATATTAGTTGTCCTCATTACCGGCTGTTTTTTATCAACCTTAAATCAGACGCTATTAAATGTGGCAATGAGTAATTTAATGAAGGTATTTGATGTAACAGCTGCAACAGTGCAATGGCTATCAACAGGCTTTATGCTCATAAATGGTGTTCTAGTTCCAATTACTGCATTTTTAATGAAACGATTTACAACAAGGCAGCTATTTATTAGCTCAATGCTCTCTTTGTTTATTGGGACCGTTCTCTGTGCATGCGCCATGAATTTTAGCATTTTGTTAACAGGAAGAATGATTCAAGTAGTTGGAGCAGGAATTATTATGCCACTCATGATGACTATTATTTTATATTTGTACCCTAGTGAAAAACGCGGAAGTATTATGGGGACCATCGGATTCGCTATAATTTTTGCGCCAGCTATCGCTCCAACTTTATCTGGCTTTATTATTGAATATGTATCATGGAGATGGCTATTTATTGGATTAGCTCCATTTATATTCAACGTAATTATTCTCGCGCTTAAATATTTAATGAATGTTGCAAATACAACAAAAGCGAAATTAGATATCGTAAGTGTCATTTTATCAACGATTGGCTTTGGTTGTGTTATATACGGATTCAGTAGTGCAGGAAGTAAAGGATGGAATCATCCCGTTGTTATTATAACAATTACTATCGGTATCATCGTTACAGCTTTATTCTGTTTACGTCAAATAAAGTCTAATGATCCATTATTGAATTTATCAGTATTTAAATATAAAGTTTTCACTCTTACTTCCGTCATTAACGTACTCATTACGATGATTATGTATGCAGATTTAATTCTATTACCAATTTTCTTACAAAACGGACGAGGTTTTACTGCATTTGAATCAGGTTTACTTCTATTACCTGGAGCTGTCATTAACGCCTTCTTATCACCTATCACAGGCAAAATGTTTGATAAATATGGGAGCGAAACCACTCTTTATTACCGGTTTAATCTGTGTCATTATTTCGATGTGGGGTGTAATTGATTTGACCGACTCCACAACTTATATGTATTTAATGGTTCGTACCATTATTTTACGAATTGGGTTAAGTTTCATTTCAATGCCTTTAAATACAGCCGGCTTAAACGCTTTGCCAATAGAACTAGGTTCACATGGTTCAGCAGTAAATAATACAATTCGCCAATTAGCAGGTTCGATTGGGACAGCAGTTATCATCACGGTGTATACAATTCAATCTACTTCACACATATCACAGTTATCTAGTGGGAATGGAAATATAACAGCTACGCAAGTAACAAAATTATCTTCTATCTTCAGCTCAAGTGATGCATACGTGTTTATGTTAGTCTTATCTTTTATAGCTTTGATTATTGCAAGTTTCATGCCAAAAAAAGTAGTAATCAAAAGATACGAAAGTAAATCTTCAAACATAAAATGATTGTTAAAAATTAAGCACTTAAAAGATGGCTCCGGAATTGTACCGAAGCCATCTTTTTGAGTGCTTACGACTATAATTATAATCCTCGATTACTATTTGAAGAGATTATATTTTACAGTTATGCTTTTAAATAATCGTTAGAATTCTTAATACTGAATAGCTTATAAGTACATATTAATCATAAGGAGTGATATGTATATGGATTTTCTTTCATCTGAATATTTGTCTGCCTTGCTTGCCATTATTGTAATTGATTTAGTGTTAGCTGGAGATAATGCCATCGTAATTGGATTAGCAGCAAGGCGATTACCGAAAGATCAACAAAAGAAAGTTATTATATGGGGAACTGTCGGGGCTATCGCTATTAGAGCCCTCGCTACCTTAATTGTCGTTTGGTTATTAAAAATACCAGGATTACTTCTAATTGGTGGTGTACTCCTCATATGGATTGCTTACAAATTAATTGCTGAGGGCAAAAATCATGATATTAAAGCTGAAGAAGGATTTTGGTCTGCTATTAAAACCATTATTATAGCTGATGCGTTAATGGGAATTGATAACGTACTCGCTGTTGCGGGAGCTGCCCATGGTAACTTTTCTTTAGTAATCATCGGATTATTAGTGTCTATTCCAGTAGTTGTATGGGGCAGTACATTAATTTTAAAATGGGTTGACCGTTTCCCTGTCATCATTACGATTGGAGCAGCTGTTTTAGCTTATACTGCCGCAAAAATGATTGTAGATGAGAAATGGTTCGCTGGATTTTTCGAAAGTAACCCTTTCATGAAATGGGCATTCATCATTATTATCATCATCGGTGTGGTATTCTTCGGAAAGATGAAACAAAAAACTAAAGATGATACTATATAATGTCAATGTAATTATAGTTACAAACAAAAGCGCTACTCATATGAGTAGCGCTTTTTAATATTTATTTAGCTTCCCCGTCTTCAGTCGTTTTTACCTTCGTTTTATTTTTATCACGATGGTTATAGTTATACTTTGAACGATCTACTGGAGTGAAGCCTTCTGGTGTGTAGAATCGTAATAAGTCACCATTTACGACTTGGTCAGAGTATTTTAATGAGTTTTGAACCATTTGTTCATTTTGTTTTATTTCATCTGTTAATTCTACAGGTTTTCCAGTTGTTGTATCATAATATTTTCCGTTCAATGCCGTAACTGTTGGGCTTACATAATTACCGTTACGGAATGGAACGACTTGTTTATGATCTGGTGATAATAAATCTGAACCGAATTGAACATAATTTTTCGTATCTGTACCTAGTAAGTGTAATAACGTTGGAAGAACGTCAATTTCACCGCCATATTGATGTTGTACGCCACCTTTCACTCCTGGTACACGAACGATTAATGGTACACGTTGTAACTGTGCATTTTCAAATGAGTTCATTTCTTTACCCATTACTTGTGACATTGCTGCATTATGATTATCTGAAATACCGTAATGGTCACCGTACATAACGATAATTGAGTTATCGTATAAGCCAGATTGTTTCAAGTAATCGATGAACCCTTTTACAGATTCATCTAAATATCTTGCTGTTTGGAAATACGTATCTACTGATGAGTCACCTGTTTTCGCCGGTTCAATCGTTGCTTCCGCTTTATCAATAGGATAAGGGAAATGGTTTGATAACGTAATGAACTTCGTATAGAACGGTTGTTTTAACGTTTGTAATAATGGAATTGATTCATTAAAGAACGGTTTATCTTTTAAGCCATAGTTTACAACGTCTTTTTCGTTCATATCATAGTATGACGCATCAAAGAATTTATTAAAACCAAATGATTTATAAATATCATCACGGTTCCAGAACGTTTTGTAGTTACCGTGGAACACTGCTGAAGTGTATCCTTGTTGCCCTAAAATAGCTGGTGCCGATTGATACGTGTTATGAGCTTTATTTGTAAATACAGATCCTTGCGGTAATCCGTACATTGAGTTTTCTAACATGAACTCCGCATCAGATGTTTTACCTTGTCCTGTTTGATGGAAGAAGTTATCAAAGTATAACGTATTCGCATCTTTTGTAAATGAATTTAGAAATGGTGTAACTTCTTGACCATTTAATTGATAATCGATTAAAAAGTTTTGGAATGACTCCAAATGAATATAAATTACGTTCATTCCTTTTCCTTTACCGAAGTACTCAGGATTTGGACTTGCATATGTTGATGCAAGATAATTTCTAACTTCTGTCATATTATCTCCATCAGCTAATGCTCGTTCTGTTGATGCTTTCGCACTTTGAATACCATCATAAATCGTATAATTGTATGCCCCTAAATATTTCACGATATAATTACGGTCAAACGTTCTTGTTAACAATTCAGGACGGTCAGATTCTGCAAGCCCTAGGTTCACACTGAATAATAAAATACCCGCTACAAATACTAGTGATAGTTTATGTTTCGCAACACGAATAGGTTTTGGATTTGCAAATTTTGTTGCGACTAAAACAATTAAAATAATTGTATCTAAGAAATATAGTGGATCATATAAGTGTAGTAAAGCGAAAATACTACCACCTAAATCTCCAAAGTTATTCGTTTGTGTTAATGTCGGGAACGTAATAAAATCACTGAAAAAGCGATAATATACTACGTTTGCGTATAAAAGTATCGACAATAACAAATTAATAATAATTACCCAAATATAAGATCGTTTCCCTTTTGCAAATAATGCAAGTCCTAAAAATAGAACTGCTGAACTAAGCGGGTTAAAAAACAGCAAGAATTTTTGGATTGTGTTTGAAATTCCTAAATTAAATTCCGTTACATAGGCTGCATATGTTTTGAGCCATAATAAAATAACGGCAAACAGAAAGAATCCAAAATGATTACTTAACACACTTTTGCTCTTTAATAAGAATTGTTTCATTTCTCCACCTCTTTTGATCATCCAAGGCTTATTTTTTATAAGTCTGTCTCTCTATTCATTTTTTCTTCTTCAAATAGATTATTTTTATTTAACTATATGAAGAATATTAGTAATTATAATTTGAAGCTAGTATTTATTCAACTATTTCTTTCTAGACATTTTGACCTTGGTTTCTATTTAACAAAATACATTTGTAACATTTCCTGTTTTCTCCCAAGTTTCATCCACTAATTATGACACCACATACTATAAACCTTTATTCACTACTTCGCAAACTAATCTATCTCCATTTTTGGTACATTTTTCACATAAAAAAATAGTGTATTTTAATCTTATTACTCAAAATACACTTCTCCTGTTACAATTAACTCCTTCAATTCTATACACATTACATGTCATCTATATGTCAAAAATCTATGCAATCATAACATTACAACTTCTTACCACCATAAATGTTATATTTGAATAATTATTCATTTCGTACCTTGGTCTTCATCTCTTTTCAACAAAACCCCCGCTCTAACAAAGAGCGGGGGTTTTCATCATATATTATTGACCTTTATACATTGCATCTACTTGTTTTTGAAGTTCTTCATTTTCTAAGTACTCATCGTAAGTTGCCTCTTTATCGATTACACCGTTTGGTGTTACTTCGATAATGCGGTTTGCAATTGTTTGTACGAACTGATGGTCATGAGATGTGAATAACATTGTACCTTTGAATGCAATTAAACCGTTGTTTAATGCAGTGATAGACTCAAGGTCTAAATGGTTCGTCGGATCGTCAAGTGTGATTACGTTCGCACCACTTAACATCATTTTAGATAGCATACAACGAACTTTTTCGCCTCCAGATAATACAGAAACGTTCTTCTTAACTTCTTCACCTGAGAATAACATACGGCCTAAGAAACCACGTAAGAAGCTCTCTGACTCATCTTGTGGAGAGAATTGGCGTAACCAATCAACTAAGTTGAAGTCACTGTTCTCAAAGTATTTAGAGTTATCTCTTGGGAAATACGATTGAGATGTTGTAACACCCCATTTGAATGAACCGCTATCTGGCTCCATTTCACCCATAAGGATTTTAAATAATGTTGTCATCGCAATATCGTTACGACCGATAAATGCAACTTTATCACCTTTATTTAAAGTGAAGTACACATTATCTAACACTTTTTCGCCATCAATTGTTTTAGAAAGTCCTTCAACAGTTAATAAGTCATTTCCTATTTCACGCTCAGGTGTGAAACCAACGAATGGATAACGACGTGATGATGGTCTAATATCATCTAATGTAATTTTATCTAATAATTTTTTACGAGAAGTTGCTTGTTTCGCTTTAGATGCGTTTGAGCTAAAGCGTGCAATGAAGTTTTGTAACTCTTTTACTTTCTCTTCTTTTTTCTTATTAGCATCTTGTGTTAATTTTAAAGCTAATTGGCTTGACTCATACCAGAAGTCATAGTTACCAACATAAAGTTGAATTTTACCGAAATCAAGATCAGCCATGTGCGTACAAACTTTATTTAAGAAGTGACGGTCATGGGATACAACGATTACTGTATTTTCAAAGTTCATTAAGAAGTTCTCTAACCATTGAATCGCTTTTAAGTCCAAGTGGTTGGTAGGCTCATCTAGTAATAGAATGTCAGGTTTACCGAATAAAGCTTGAGCAAGTAATACTTTTACTTTCTCTGCCCCAGTTAATTCTGACAATTTCTTATCATGAAGATCTTCACCAATACCAAGTCCTTTTAGTAAGATTGCAGCTTCTGACTCAGCTTCCCAACCGTTAAGCTCAGCGAACTCACCTTCAAGTTCAGCAGCACGCATACCATCTTCATCACTAAAGTCTTCTTTCATGTAAATAGCATTTTTCTCTTGCATTACTTTATAAAGTTGCGTGTGACCCATAATTACTGTTTCTAATACTGGGAACTCTTCATATTCGAAGTGGTTCTGTTTTAATACTGCTAGACGCTCACCTGGCGTAATATGTATGTCACCTGTTGATGGTTCGATTTCTCCAGATAAAATCTTTAGAAATGTTGATTTACCAGCACCGTTTGCTCCAATTAAACCGTAGCAATTACCTGGCGTGAATTTTATGTTAACATCTTCAAACAATTTGCGATCCGCGAAACGCAAACTAACGTTACTTACTGTAATCATTTGTGTCCTCCTACTAATACCGCTTATTTCAGCGTTTTCTCACCGATTGTCTTAAAAAATCGCATATTACGACTCAATTATTGTAGACTATAGCTATTATATAGTAGAAGCTGGATGAATAGCAACGGTTGATTACCTTTCTACAATGAAATCGGATAGTTTTTATCGATTCTCACTCTGTAATACATTGGATTAATTTCCTATTTTTAATTTTTATATACAGAAAAAACTGTAGAGAAAACATTCCCTACAGTTTTTTCTTATTTCGTATTTATTATTTTCTCTTTATAACTCTTCAATTTACTCGTTAACCCTATTAAAGCAGGTAACAATATCGGCATCACGGTTAAAGCTAATAGTAATAGTGCAACGCCAACAACTGATGCTACTTGTATAAGTGTCAATACACCTGACGGAATTAATGCAGCAAATGTCCCGCCTAAAATTAGCGCCGCTGATAATACAACTCCTCCTATATGACGAGATGCAGTTACAATTTTCGTTACCGAATCCCCTTCTATCTCGTTATAGCGCATCATTACGAAAATACTATAATCCACTCCTAAAGCGACAATCATAATGAAGCTAAAGAATGGAACATTCCAGCTTAATGAATCTACATGTAATACATGTGCACTAATTTGTTCGCTTATACCAAGTGATGCAAAGTACGCTAATAGTAATGAGCCAATAATAAATATTGTGTTTAGTAATGAGCGTGTAATTACGATTAATACAATCGCAATTCCAATCAACATAATTGTAGCTGTACGTAAGAAATCTTGCCCGGTTACTTCTTTTAAATCAACATTTCTAGCTGTTGTCCCGCCGATCGCTTTTTTCGCCGTTTTTAATTCAGTACCATTTAGCGTACCATCTATCGTTTTATTAATTTCTTGAATGATTGGCATCGCTTCTTTTGAATACGGATTTACGTCTAAAATGATTGTCATTTTAGCAGTCTTTCTATCATGTGACATGTACGTATTCAATGCTTTTTGGAAATCTTCTCCCGCTAACACTTCTTTAGGAATATAAAATTTCTCAGAGCTTTTTGACTCATTAAGCTCGCCTAAATATTTCTGAGCATCCCCTAGGCCGTTACTTACTTTTCCAAGCCCTTCTGTACTTTTAGATAAGCCGGATTGTAATTGCCCCATCTTTTCTTGCAGGTCTTTCAATCCAGTTAAAAGCTGCCCTTGCCCATCATTTATTTTTGTTAAGCCGGATTGTAGCTCAGATGATTTGTTTGCAATTTGTTTTGAACCTGTAGCTCCTTCGTTTAATCCAGTTTTTAGTCCGGCAGCTCCTTTTTGTAACTCGGTAACGCCATTATTCATTTCCTTTAAGCCGTTATCTACTTTCAGTAATGATTGATTCGCTTCTTTAAATGAATTCACCGCAGCTTTATGTTGCACTGCTAATTGATTTAATTCTTTTGAAAGTCCACTTAATTGCTTTTGAGCTTCCTTCGCAATTCCTATCGTTTGCTGTACATTAGGATCATTTGCTACTTCTGGTTTCGTTTGAATGAAATTAGTCATTAACACTTCAATTTGTTCATATCCTTTTTTCGCACCGTCAATCGCTTGAGAAATACTTCCGAAGTATTTCTCGTAAGAACTTAAACCCTTTTCTAACTGTGCATAACCAGCATGAAGCTGTGACGTTGCACCCGATAGGACATTTATATTTTCATTTACTGAAGTTAACCCACTCTCAATTTGCTGCGCTCCTTGTGCACCTTCGTTTATGCCAGTGGATAATTGATTTAAAGCTGTTCCTAATGCTGATACTCCATTTTTCGCTTCGTTCGTTCCATCAATTAACTTTTGAACATTTGCAAGACTATTTGAGTCATTACTACCCATTTTATCTTTCGCATCCGTTAAGCCATCATTAATTTCCTTTATGCCACCATTGGCATCGCCTAAACCAGTATTTAGTTCTCCCGCTTGTTTATTTAAATATAATTCTTTTATCTTATCACCAGTTGGACGCGTCGGTGCATATACTTCTGAAACACCTTTAACTTTCGAAATTTTATCAGTTAATTCATCTAAAGTTTGTAGAGACGTTCCTTCATCTAATTTTTTGTTAGATTGAATCACTAACGTACTTGGTGAAGAAAATCCTGGTGGAAAATGTTCTTCTATCACATTAATACCCATTTTTGATTCATACTTATTATCCACTTCAAACAAATCATTGTAATTCAGTGTATTAGAGTATTTTAATACGAAAGGAATCGATATCACGAATACGATGATTAAAGCAACAAATGGTCTTGCTACTGAATTTTTAGCAAAGAATCCCCATAAACGGCTATCCTCATGACCTTTAAATGTTTTAACTGGATAAAACATTCCTTTTCCTAAAAGCACCATAAAAAATGGATTTAAAGTGGTTATTACGAGTAGTAATACTAAAACACCAATTGCTACCGCTGAAGTAGATTGATATAATTTAAAACTCGCTAAAGCAAGTGATGCAAAACCAATTAGCACCGCTATCCCGCTATATAAAACGGTTTTACCTGCCGATTTAAATGTTTCTTTCGTGGCCAAAAATGCATTTTCTTGTTTACTTAATTCTTCTTTAAACCTCGTATATAATAAAATGTTGTAATCTGTTCCTACTCCAAACAGTACGACAACTACAAACACTTGCGTAAAGTTAGAAAACGGAAAATTAAATTGATCTACAAGATGAGCAATAATACCCATTGAAACTAAATACGATATACCAACTGTAAGAAGAGAAACAATTGGAACAATTGGTGAACGGAATACAATGATTAATACTATAAGAATGAAAATGATTGAAATAACTTCAGTCTTTTTCACTCCCTCTTGAGAGGATGTAAGAAAATCACCCGCTATTAAGTCACTTCCTGTTAAGTACGTTTTTACTCCTTTCGTTTGCACTTTTTTATGAAGATTATTTGCAACTTTTGATATTTCACCATGCTTTTTATCTATTGATATTTGCGTTAAAATAGTCGTATTATCTTTAGAAACTAATTGTTTCTCCAATTCTTTATTATCTAAATGTGAAACAACTTCCTTAATTCCTAATTGCTCTTTTTCATTTTGCAAAGCGTTGATTGTTTTTGTTATTTCCTCTTTTTGCTCAGTAGTTAAAGCTGCTTTATTGCCACTATTAAATACGGCGATAACTTCGTATTTTTCAACCCCTTCTTTATCCATTTCTTTGATCATTTTGTCAGCAATACTGCTTTGTTCTGTATTAGGAATTGTAATTTTCCCTTTTTCCTTCACTAATTTATCCATATTAGGCATCGTTACGACCATTGTAATAGTAATAACTATCCATAATAGAAAAGATAAACTTCTCCAACTTTTTAACTTGCTCATTTGAATCATCTCCCGTTTTTAGCGTTTCATGTTAAATTCGGAATGAACATTCATTCCTATCCTTTTAAAACTATCATTACGGAATGAACGTTCATTCCTATCACTCTATTAAATTATTTTTAAAACCCTTTTAAATTACCTTTCACGGAATGAATATTCATTCCTGTCCTTATAAAGCTATAGAATCAAATGATTCTAATAGCATTCCAACAACTTTCTTCCAGTTCTTTTACCAATTCTTCTGTATATTCTAATTGCCCTGTTTCCATTACTTTAATTAATTTTTCAATTGGTTGATATACAATGATAATTAAAGCAATTGGTGGTAATGGACGAAGAAAACCTTTTTCGATTCCATCTTCAATTAAGTTCATAAAGAAACCCATAAAGTCCTCGAATATTTCATTACTATGCTTATCGAGAAAATAACTATCACAGTGAGAATTTGTAAAAAGAAAAGCATCTGCATTTTGTCTCGCAAATTCAAATAAACGGTTGTACGTATGGCTAAACTGTTCACGAATATTTGCATTGACTGGAAAATCGGTTTTTATTAATTCTGATAGTTGTAAAACGCTTTTCGTAAATAAAGAATTAACTAACGACTCTTTATTTTCAAAATAACGATAAATGGTACCTGCACCTACTTTTGCTTTTTCAGCAATCATCGGAATTGTTGTACCATCATAACCTCGCTCTGCAAAAAGTTGTATTGCAGCATCAAAAATGTCTTCTTGTTTGTTTTTAGCCATTTTTCTCACCTCAATTTTCAGGAATGAAAATTCATTCCGTTTTTAATTATAAATTACATGGATTAAAAGTCAAGTGCGCTACACAGTTCCGTTATGTTTTTTAATTCCATATCTGTCAGTGACATTATATCAGCAATTTCCAGAATATATCAGCGCAACTCACATTTTATCAGCGATTTTCAAGATATATCGACTTAACGACAAAAAACAACAAAATAAGAGTGAACTGTACCAAAACTTTATTTGGTACAGTTCACTTTCAAATATACAATTAAAAGAAATCATAAATAAACGCTTCACGCACCGGGACTACATTTTCAAATGTTCGTATCTCCTCTTCGCTTCCACTAATTAATTCCAGCTTACTTAGCTCTAACGGACGTTTGTAGCCAAGCATTATTGTAGATAGCGCATTAATGTCCAGCTTTATTCCTTTATCAATTGTTTCTTCTTTCATAATTGTTATTTCATGATTTGCAAGTCTCACTACTACGTTATTCCACGGAGCAAATGAATCTGTAATATGTAAGATCACTTCTTGCTGTACATCGTTCCAGTTAAATTCATATTTACTTAAGAACTGCTCTACATCTACAATTCTGCCCATAAAATATGGTTTCACTTCTGTCTTCACGCGTGGCTCTTGCAATGTATATAACAACGGTTCGTTTTCACTTACTGTCATTTCAAGTTCTTTAATCATAGAATCATGCTGGCAAATAAAGTTCCACAGACCATTTCGTGCTTCATTATGCAGTGGTACAAATTCTTCTACTGTCATTTTATAGTTTTCTATTTTATATAACATGTAACCAGCTGCCGTTTTATTTTCATCATAGTAAATCGCTAATGCTAAATCATCATAAACCACTTGTAACCACCAGTTTTTCTCTCGAACTAACATACCTGAAAAACGTTCTGCAAAGATTTCATATAGCTTCTCGACTTCTTCTGGATGATTTTCTTTATTGAAACGTTTCACGGTGCCATTTACTTGTTTTTTCATAACTAAATCGCTCTTAGTCATATGACATACGAGAAGATTCGCACAAAGTTCCCAGCCGTATTTACGGTAAAATGAAACAGAAAATGGATGTAACATCGATACTGTATATCCATCTTTTTTCATCGTTTGAAGAGAATGCTGAAGTAGCTCTTTTACATACCCACTTCTTCTATACTCAGGATACGTCGCTACCCCTGCAACGCCGCCCATTTTAAATGTTTCTTTTCCTATGTATATATGAAATGGAATAAGATGTAGTTTTGCTGCTAAGTCTTCCCCTTCCATAATGCCGTATATTTCATGACTTTCTTTCATTCGAGTGATTTGCCGCTGCAATCGTTCCTCATTTACTTTATATTGAAAAGCGTATTCTGATAAACGTAATGCTTCTCTAAATTTATCTTCTTGTAATTGTATGACATTCATATAATTCTCCTCCATTCCCTGATTGAATTGTATCATAATTCTTACTATTGTAGTTCGGTAAGTGAAATTACACAGACGTTTCAACAAAAAATATCGAATTTACAACAACCTAACATAAAAAAGCAGATACATAATGTATCTGCTTCTCATCACCTTATTTTGCTAACTTTTGAAATTCTTCAAAGAATGTAGGATATGATACGCCTACTGCTTCTGCATCTTCAATTGTTGTTTTTCCCTCTGCTAGACAGCCAGCAATCGCAAGCATCATTCCGATGCGGTGATCACCGTAACTATTTACTGTACTGCCTTTTAGAGCTGATTTTCCGTATATAATCATGCCATCATCAGTTGCTTCTATGCGAGCTCCTAGTTTCGTTAACTCCGCAACGACTGTATCAATACGGTTCGTTTCTTTTACTTTTAACTCGTGTGCATCTTTAATAACTGTAATACCTTCTGCTTGTGTTGCCGCTAAAGCGATAATTGGAATTTCATCGATTAGTCTTGGAATAATATCCCCACCAATTTCAATTCCTTTTAATGAAGATGTTTCAATCGTAATGTTTGCAGCTGGTTCTGATGCCCCTTCGTTAATCGGCTCTACAGTAAATGTAGCACCCATTGTCTCTAAAACATCAATAATACCTGTACGAGTTGGATTCATTCCTACATTTTGTAATACTAGTTTACTATTTGGAATAATTGCTCCCGCTACTAAGAAAAATGCTGCTGATGATACGTCACCTGGTACTTGAACGTCTGTCGCTGTTAACTTCTGTCCACCTGCAAGTTTCACTGTTTTTCCCTCACGAGTTACGTTAACACCGAATGCTTCAAGCATTCTTTCCGTGTGATCACGCGAAACATGTGGTTCTGTAACAGCTGTTACACCTTCTGCCCGAAGACCTGCAAGTAAAATAGCTGACTTTACTTGTGCACTTGCAACAGGAGAAATATACTCAATTGCTTTTAAATCTCCGCCACGTATTGTGAGCGGCGTAAACGTTCCTTCTTCTCGGCCATCAATTTTTGCGCCCATTTGTTTTAATGGATTTGTAACACGTTTCATCGGTCTTTTTGCGATAGACGCATCACCTTGTACGCAAGAGAAAAATGGTGTATTTGCTAATATTCCTGACATTAATCGTATCGTTGTACCAGAATTACCAACATCTAATACAGCTTTCGGTTCTTGTAAGCCTTCAATTCCTTTTCCGACTACAGTTACTTCATCACCATTTTGCGTGATTTCTACTCCCATTTCCTTAAAGCACGAAATCGTACTTAAACAGTCTGCACCGGGCAAGAAACCTTTAATTGTCGTTTTTCCTTCTGCAATTGCGCCGAACATAACAGCACGATGTGAAATGGACTTATCACCTGGAATTGTAATGTTGCCGTTCAATCCGCTATTTATAGGTTGTATCGTTCTTTCTTTCATGTTTTCACCTTCTCATTTAAATTGTTTCATAAGTTGGGTATTCTTCTTCTCCAAGCGCTAGTTTCGCTTTCATACGATCGTCTTCTCTTTGGAAGCTAATGCGTAATACGCCAAGCAATCCTTCTCGCGCTTCTAATATTTGCAAGTTCGTAATACTAATTTCTTCACGCGCCAAAATACTCGTAATATGAGCCAATGCCCCTACTTTATCTAAAACATCGACGTATAAGTCGTGATAGGCAGGAATTGCCCCTCTTTTTCGTACTGGTAAAGAATCACGGTATTCTTTCGCATCTGCAAAATAGTTTTGAATCTCGCCTGCATCTCCAGTAGAAACAGTATCATATAATTCTTCCATTTCAGAGATCCACTCTTTTAATAATACCATTAAATGCTCACGATTTTGCTTTACAATATCACTCCACATTTTCGGGCTACTAGATGCAATGCGTGTAATGTCTTTAAATCCGCCAGCAGCTAGCTGATGAATGAGCGGATTATCTCCTGCATGTTTCTCCACTTGCTTGACTAACCCTGCTGCGATAAGATGCGGAAAATGACTAACGATCCCTGTTACATAATCATGCTCTTCTGTATTTAAAACGAGAAAATGAGACCCCGTTCCCTTTAACCAACCTTTTAGTTCTTCCACTTGTTCATTTGGCACATGGTTCATCGGTGTTAAAATGTAAAATGCATTTTCAAATAAATGTGCTTTTGCACTTTCAACCCCAGTTTTATGAGAACCTGCCATCGGATGTCCACCAATGAAAGAAATTTCCTTTGAAAATAAAGCTTCCGCTTCGTTCATAATTGTTCCTTTTGTACTACCAACATCGGTCACTATCACATCTTCTCGTAAACGAAATGACGCTAATTTGTGTAATAACTTCTTCGTTTCTTCAACTGGAGAAGCAAAAACAATTAAATGTGCCTCTTCACATGCACGCTGTAAATCTACTGCTACTTCATCTACTACGTGTAATTCTTTTGCACGCTCTACTTGCTCTTGAAATATATCATAACCTGTTATCGTTACATCGTGCTCTTTCTTAATTGCTAATGCGAGAGAACCTCCTATTAAGCCTGTTCCAATTAATACTACCTTTTTACACATTTGCCTCATCTCGAGACTTATTTTTCTTATTTTCAAAGTGTTGTTTTAACACTGAAATCACTCCTTCATTTTGCTCCCTTGTGCCGACTGTAATACGGACACCATTCGGGAACGGACGAATAATAAACCCTGCGTGTGCACAAGCTTCATAAATCTCTCCACCATTCTCTACCGGTAAGAAGATGAAGTTTGTTTGTGACGGATAAAATGGAATTTCGTTTTCCTTACAAAAACTTTCGTATTGTTGTATTCCCTCTGTATTAACACGTACAATTTCTTCAATAAACGCTTCATCGTTAAAAGCAATCGTTGCTGCTTTTTGCGCTAATGAAGATACGTTAAATGGCAAACGTACGACATTTAATTTCTCGATTAACTCTTCCTGGCCAATCGCATAACCAACGCGGAAAGAGGCTAATCCGTACGCTTTAGAAAACGTTCTAAGTACAAGAATGTTGTTATGTTTTTCTAGAAGCGGTAATGTCTCAGGGAAATCTTTTGCTGTTACGTATTCATAGTACGCTTCATCAATGACAATTAACGTATTTTCACTAATGCTTTCAATGAACTGAATCAATTTTTGCTCATTCACATATGTGCCTGTAGGGTTGTTCGGATTACAAAGCCAAATGATTTTCGTATTGTTATCAACTGCTGACGAAATTTCATCTAAGTCGTATACACCGTTATTTAAAGCAACTTCTTTCACTTCACAACCTTCAATAATTGCATGATGACGGTACTGTGGGAATGTTGCACCTGCCGTTACGATGTTATCTCCAGCTCGAAGTACGGCGCGACTTATTATTTGAATGACCTCATCTAAACCACTACCGCAAAGTATTTGTTCCATTTGAACTTGTAATTTCTCTGCAATTGTTTGACGGAGCGTTGTAGCACCTCCGTCAGGATATAAAGCATGTTCCAACCACGATTTTTGTAACTCTTCTAACACTCGTGGCGAACAACCGAATGGATTTTCATTCGATGCTAATTTCACAAACGAATGATCTCCGTACACTTCTTTCATTTGTTCTGGTGATTTACCTAGTTTATATGGTTGTAAGGATGATAGTTGATCTTTTACTTGCATGTTAAACCCACCTTTTTTAAAATTCTTTTGCGTATTTGTTATGTTGTGTAATGTTTTGCTTTAATAATTCTATACGATCTTTTCCGAATTGTTCGACTAGTGCATCTGCAAGTTCCCATGCCACAACAGATTCAGCTACTACACCTGCTGCTGGTACTGCGCAACTATCAGATCTTTCAATACTCGCTTGGAATGCTTCTTTCGTATCAATATCAACGCTTGCTAACGGTTTGTATAATGTAGGAATCGGCTTCATAACACCTCTTACAACAATCGGCATTCCCGTTGTCATACCACCTTCTAAACCGCCGGCATTATTCGTTTTTCTCGTGTACCCTTTTTCTTCATCCCAAAGGATTTCATCGTGCACTTTACTTCCTGGCTGTCTTGCCGCTTCAAAACCAACACCAATTTCAGCACCTTTAAATGCATTAATACTCATAATAGCACCAGCGAGTTTTGCATCTAATTTACGATCGTAATGAACGTAACTACCAACACCAATTGGCATACCTTCTGCAATGACTTCGACAATACCACCGATTGAATCTCCACTACTTTTTGCATTATCGATCGCATCCATCATCTCTTGTTCTACTTCTTTATCTAAACATCGAACAGGTGAATTTTCAGTTATCGTTTGAATCTCTTCAATTGATAAGTTGGAAATATGCTTCGCTTGCACCCCACCAATTTCAAGCACATGCCCTGCAATTTCCACACCTAACTCTTTCAAAATTTGTTTCGCAACTGCTCCAGCAGCTACACGAACTGTCGTTTCTCTTGCAGATGAGCGCTCTAATACGTTTCTTATATCACGATGACCGTATTTAATAGCTCCGTTTAAATCTGCATGTCCTGGACGTGGTTTTGTAATTGTGCGTTTCATTTCTTTACTTTCTTGCTCTGAAATTGGGTCTGCACCCATTACTTTCGTCCAATGTTTGAAATCATCATTTTTTACGATTAACGTAATCGGTGAGCCAAGTGTCATCCCGTGACGAACACCACTTACAATTTCAACTGTATCTGTTTCAATTTGCATGCGTCTTCCGCGCCCATGTCCTTTTTGTCTTCTTAATAATTCCTTATTAATATGTTCCGCTGTTAATGTTAAACCTGCCGGTACACCTTCTAAAATAACTGTTAACTGCGGACCATGTGATTCTCCAGCTGTAATGTATCTCATTTCTCTTGCTCCTTTACTATTTTTTTGTACAAAAAAGTCCCTACTGAGCGCTCAGTAGGGACGATATTTATCGCGGTACCACCCTAGTTGTAGACAACTATCGTCTACCTCTCTTCTTCTTTAACGATCGTTTGACCGTCTTACCCTCCAAAAGTTATCGGGAAAGATGCTCCAAGGCTGTAATTCATGCTTATCTTTGTACTGATTCACACCGACCATCAGCTCTCTTTAACAGTGAGATAAACACTACTGTTTCCTCTTCAGCGCATATATGATATGGAATTAAGATAATTTATTTTTGAAACCTTTTAACTCATCCATGAATCTATGGAATTCTGGAATGTCCATTTGTTGTGCAGAATCTGATAATGCAACTGCTGGATCTGGATGAACTTCAGCCATTACTGCATCAGCTCCAATAGCAAGTGCCGCTTTCGCTGTTGGTAATAATAAATCTCTACGTCCAGTTGAATGTGTTACGTCAACGATAACTGGTAAATGTGTTTCTTTCTTTAAAATCGGTACTGCAGAAATGTCTAATGTGTTACGTGTTGCTCTTTCGTATGTGCGGATACCGCGCTCACAAAGAATAATTTGGTCATTACCTTGCGCAATAATGTATTCTGCTGCATTAATGAACTCATCAATTGTTGCTGCTAATCCACGTTTTAGTAATACTGGCTTATTAACTTTACCTACAGCTCGTAGTAAATCGAAGTTTTGCATGTTACGTGCACCAACTTGAATTACATCAACGTATTCTAATGCCATTTCAACATCGTTCGGATTTAAAATTTCACTAATAATCGCTAAGTCGAACTCATCTGCTACTTGGCGTAAAATTTGTAACCCTTCTACTCCTAAACCTTGGAAATCATATGGAGATGTTCTCGGTTTGAAAGCACCACCGCGCATTAATTTTAAGCCTTGGTCTTTCATAGCTTGCCCTACTTGGCGAACTTGCTCTAAGCTTTCTACTGCACAAGGCCCCATGATGAACGTTTGTGTTCCGTCCCCAATCAATTCACCTTTTACATTAACGATTGTATTTTCTTGTTTCTTTTTACGTGATACTAATAACGCCTTACGGTTATCATCTTCTTGTAATTCCAAGCTAGCTTTGAAGATTGTTTTGAAAATATGTTGAACTGTTGACGTTTCGAATGGTCCTTCGTTATGCTCTGCGATCATATCAAGTACTTCACGCTCACGTACTGGATCAAAGCGTTTCGTACCTTGTACTTGTTTTTGCTCCCCGATTTTTTGAACGATTTCACCACGTTTGTTTAAAAGGTGTAATAGTTGTAGGTTAATTTCATCTACCTGTTTACGTAATTGATCTAATTCATGATTTGCCATTTGAAAATCCTCCTCTAATGTTTTAAATATAGTAAGAGAATGAAAAATTCTCTATTTTCTGAACTGGTTAATTATACAAATTTTAAGTGGAATCGATACCTCTTCTTATCTTAAACTAATAATTACCACAAAGACACTATCTACTAGCTGAAAACCACTTTTTTTGTACAAAAAAGCCCTACTGATCCAATCAGTAGGGACGATATTTATCGCGGTACCACCCTAGTTGTAGACTTCTTTCGTCTACCTCTCTTCCTTGTTAACGATCAATGTGACCGTCTTTCCCTTCATAAAGACAATACTATCTTTACTACGAAAAAGATGCTCCAGGACTGTAATTCGCTCTTGTTTTTGTACTGGTTCGCACCAACCACCAGCTCTCTGTTACAGGGAAACAACAACTACTGCTTTTCCTTTCAATGCATGACTATTTTATTTTCAAGTTGGACCACTAAAATACAAAAAGTCCCTACTGAATAAATCAGTAGGGACGATATTTATCGCGGTACCACCCTAGTTGTAGACTAACTTTCCGTCTACCTCTCTTCACTGTTAACGATCAATTGACCGCTCTTTCTTCATAAAGACAATCCTATCTTTACTACGAAAAAGATGCTCCAAGACTGTAATTCATGATTATCCCTGTACTGGTTCACACCAACCACCAGCTCTCTGTTACAGTAAGACTAACCACTACTGTGATCTCTTCATTGCACTTTGTTTATTCAAATGTTTTTGAAATTGAATAAGTATGATTCGTATTATAGAACGCTTTTCAAAACACTGTCAATATGTTTTTTATATATTTTTTAAAATTCCACTTTCGTCCTATATTTCTTCTTGTAAATTCCCCATTACAATTCCGATGCGAATCATCTCATTTTCTATTAAGTTTAATACGTGTTTTTCTATTTCAAACTGGGCTAATCGTTTTTTTATTTGTATGATTTCATTTTCAAGAAAATCAGCTTCCTGACGTGTTTGCAGTAATGTAAAAAACACATTTGCATACATTTCTTTATACGCTTTCATACTCTCTTTCTTTTCAAGCATTTCAATAAATAACTGTTTCATTTCCTCTCCTGCACATTCTCCATTTACATCTATAAATGTACGCGACATAATACGTAATCCTTTTTCTAAAATCTCATCCATGTATAAAATAATACGTAAAATCATTACATATTCTCTCGTTGTTATCTCACCCATTTTTGGTCGTTCTCGTAAAAATATACTGAGCCAAGCTGTCCAAAATTTTTGTTGTTCTTTTACACTTAATGTTTTAACGTAATAGCATAAATGTTGCATAAATTTAATTTTATTCTCTTCATTTTCTCGTATAAGCAACGGATATAGCCAATCTGTTTTTTGTTCCCAATACAGCACACATTTTATAAATACAAAACTAAGCCACTTCAAGAAAGCTTCCCTCGTATGCGGGTGTAAAACTTCTAAATGCTCTACTGCATACTTAATAAACCTCTTCATTTCAGTAAATAAAGGTAAATTTATTTGCGTATAACATAGACCTGCCCAAGCATATTTCGTAATCTCATTTTCTTTCTTTAATTCTAAGTAAGGTAACAAATATTTTCGGCACCATTGTTTCTCAATATGATATAAAAATGTAATATCTGCTATTAAACGCGCAAACATAAAGTTTGTCCGTTCAGAACTTACTCTTACTTGTTCTTCAAATAAAAATAAATATTCATACACATTGCGATCGTATAAATGATCATATGATAACAGTTTTAATAATACAGCTGTCATTTTTCCAACAGGATGCTGAATCGACTCATTATAAAAGTCTTGTTTTCCAATCTTAAAATCTGTATCGCTTTTCATAACTTGAGGAAATACCGAAAAAGCAAAACGTTTTACAAACCGTATACTATTCTCCTCTAACTCTTCTAATCGATTACTAATCTCATATAGAAAACTACTAATTAACCAATGAAACGCAGTGTTTCTAACAAATTTCTGTAACAGCGGAATAATTTTTTGGATTTGCCCATTTGTCAGTCTCCGGTTATTTCGCCACTCTCTAATACAAACAAACCACACTTCGTTACTTATTTCATGCATGCCTATTAATTGGTACGCAAATGAAATACTCCACTCTGTATTCAATTTACATGCCTTTGATAACATCTCTAAAAAATGACGTTGTTCAAAAACACCGTCATTCGAAAATTGCCGAATTTGGTTCATGATTTCATCGTCTTTCAGCTGCAGTAATCCATCGGCAGTTACATTACAAGTAATACTTTGTTCGATAGCCTTTTTTTTAGGTACACTGTATCGATCAGAATGAAAATGCGGATGTTTCTGTTTCATTAGCTCGTATCCTTGTGCTGTTGATGGACTATTTGAATCACAAGTGAATAATAAATCTAAGACTAAACAAACATCAAATGCCCTCTCCTCTGCAAGGTGCTTCATTGCAGTTTGAATGACTTCTTCCTTTGTTTTTTCTAAAGAATGTACGTAATGATTTTTTAAAAGTTGAAACACCTCATGTTTATATGTGACATCTAAAAGAAGCCCTTCCTGTAACAACCATTTCATTTTATCATCTACGCTAACAAATAAATTTTTATTCATCGCATCAATTGCAATTCGCTTTTGAAGCAAACTATTTGCTTCTATCATTTCTGTAATATAATAATTCGCTTTTTTCTCATTGTTTTCACATAAATAGATTAAACACTCTTTTACAATTTGAATTAAAAACGCAAGGTCATTTTGATGAAACTCTTTCTCTACATTTTCCTTATTTCTTTTTTTCAGTGCCGTTTGTCTTAATGACAACATTCGCATCTTCTCTAATCCCATCATCAAAATGGGAACTGCGTAATAAGAAATATGCGGTCTCATCTTCTCATTCCAAATTTGCTCCACATGAGAAAATGTAGACACCGGTAACCGACTCGATTCCTCAAGTTCAATGGATTCTTGTGTATCATTTCCTAACTTTCTTTCACGCTTCAACTTAAGTTTTCCATCCAAAATAAACGTTAGTAACAATAAAGCAATTTCTTTATGCTCAGGAAAAGAACACTTTTGCAATAAGTAAGAGATTTTTTCTATAGATTTACTATCTTTTTCAGCTGTTTCTAATAAAAGGAGTGTCCATCTTGCAAACAACAACGGGTCCATCTTGATCTTCGTTTCGTTTAAATAGCTGCAAATTGTTCTCCATAATAACGGGGATATTTTAGAATGATTTTTAAAAATCAATTGAAATAATTCTTTCTGATGACTAAAAAGAAATTGTTCCACCAACCATTCTGCAAGCAATTCATCTACTTCATCATAGGTTGACGTAAGCAAAAATAAATTTCGTAATTTCCCCTCTGCTTCAAGCCATTCCACCCATTCATAATCTCGGGCAAATTCAACAAAATATCGAACAGTTTCAATTTTTTTAATGGACTGTTTTATGTAGGATAATTGTTCCTGCTCTACTGATGGTGGCACTGTTACAATGTCACGAATACGCATTCTTTTTGTAATATAATTATCCCCCATTAATTCCGCCCAGCGTTTTACCGCTTTGACGAGGGACTGATGATTATTTGATTTATTCGGATACACAATCGGCCTTATCCCTAAATGTTCCCAGTGATACGTATTTTCTCCTTGTGCGACAAATGCATAGCGCCTTGTACTTGGTGGTAAACCAGTTGCTAAATATTTCATTACTGGGTCATTATGGCTATACCCAACGAATAAAACAGTGTAATTGGAGAATAAATCAACTAAAAATCTTCTCGCCCATCCTTCCGTTAAGTAAGCCCTTCCAAAATCACCATCTGTTAAAATTAAAGCTTCCTTTTCTTGTTCTATATTTCCATGTATGTAAGCGAGCCCTTTAAACGCTCTACCTGTAGGTAAAGCAGGTGCATAATAAACGTTTAATTCTCTATTCATTTCGTTCATCGCAGTTGTAAAATGTCGATCAAAATTCGTCGTTACAATGCGAACTTCTGTATCTAAAGGAAACAACCTCGGAATTGCAAAATGAAGCGGATTTGGTTTTGATGTTTCTATATGAACTAGATCTTTTGCAACTTGATGTACATCTTTTGTTTTCGCAATTTTACCAAGATAATAATCATGAGGTTCTGTTATTTCACGCTTTTCGACATATAAAGTTTTTGCAATTTCATCAACTAAATCATCAAAATTCGGTAAGTTTGATTTCCCTTTCATAGAAACTCCCGCTCCAACAAACAATACTAACTTTCCTTGTTCAAGATGATCGATTAACTCATCTGGAATTTCTACTTCTGAAGTAATCCACATTTGGATTCACCCCTTACCTAAAAATGTCATATACTCTCATTTTACTATAACATTTTTTTGTTGTTTTTTTAATATTTAGACATAAATTCGAACATGAAAAAGTTTTATTTAAATATATTAGTTACAATGTATGAACTCCTGAATTTATTGCAAAACTATGTATAAATCGGAGGTGTAACTATTGAATGGTTTTACTGTAGTACTTATCAAATTCATATCGTGCATTATCGCATTTAGTATCGGACTAGCTTTATTTTTCCCTGCAACGTTCGTCCAAATTATTTCATTCAGTCTTTTTGTGACAATCGTATCTTATATGTTCGTTGATAAAATTATTTTAAATCGCATTGGCAATACTGGTGCCATTATGACAGATTTCTTATTAGCGTATTTAAGCGTTTGGATTTTCGGAAATATTTTATTAGACAATTACATGCAAATTGCATGGGGGAGTATCCTTTCAGCGATTGTCTTCACATTATCAGAAGTAATTGTACATCGCTTCTCTAACTCACACACAAGACATCACAACGATAATATTCATATTAATCGCCGATTTGCATATGGTACGGAGTTTGCTGAAGAACAGAATGTATTGGATAAAGATAAGAAGAAGTAACATTTTGATGAAGGAGCTCCCTTTTTAATCATGTGGGCTCCTTTTTCTGTACTATCATTTCGGTACATGAAATGATATAGACTTACCAACAATATTTGATATGTTATCTTCAAATAAAAAACTACCTCTTATTTAGAGGCAGCCACTTTCAAATCTTTTAACGTCACAACATCAGCAAACGCTCCAAACACTACGTTATGATGCTTCACAATATCTTCAGCACGTAACACATCTGTATCAAATGTACTATGTGCATCACTTACTAACGTTACTTTATACCCTTCACTACATGCTCTGCGCGTTGTCGTATCCACACAGTACTCTGTTTGCATGCCTGAAATAATAACATGTTCAATTCCTTTTTCTTGTAACACTTCGTTTAAGTTTGTTTTATGGAATGAATCTGGCGTCGTCTTTTCAACGATACTATCACCCTCTTTTGGTGCAATTGCCGCATGCACCTCCCAGCCATCTGTCCCTTTTTCTAACGGGTGATCTTTTGGCCCGTTATGTTGGACATACATAACCGGAATATCATTTGAACGACATTCTTCAATGAGTTCTTGTAATGTTTCTAAAAACTTTTCCCCATTATGTACTGGTATTCCTGCTGTATACATACCTGCTTGTACATCAATTACTATTAATGCTTTTTTCATTTCGCTCATCCCCTTTGTTTGTATAGGCCATTGGATATTCACTATAGTTGTTTATATTCCATCATCCAACAATCTTCTAATTTCCCCTCATGCAGTTCATGTTCCTTTAAAATCTTCACTTTTTTAAATCCGCATTTTTCATAACACTTTATCGCACGTTCATTATTTACTTTTGGATCCATTGCGATTGCTTCCGCCCCCACGTTCTCTACAATATATGTAATCGCTGCTTGAACGAGTTTTGTTCCGATTCCCTTTCCCCAAAAGGTCGGTTCTCCGATAAATTGATCCATCCCCCATACATTTTGCGATTCTTCATATCCATATAACGCTTTCCATTCAGAATCAACTTGGTACATTTGAATGTATCCGATCGGCACTTCATCAAATTCTATTAAACATCTTTTTTCATGGCTGTTTGGATTATGTATAAAATGAGTAAGCACCATTTCTACAGATTGCGGATTATCGCGTCCTTCGTAATACTGCAAAACTTCTGGGTCTGTTAACCATTTAGACATGATAGGTGCGTCATCTTCTATTACGTACCTAACCAATAAATCTCCTTTTTGAAAAAGCATGTGACACCTCTATTGTTCTTGTATATTTTTCTTTACTATTACATCTTTACTTGCACCTACTAGTGCATATGGTAGTAATGTTATCGCAAAAAATATTGTAAATACATTCAATTGCGAGATTTTATATGGTGTGAACCATTCCGTGAAAAATTGAGAATGTAAAATTCTATTAAAAAACTCTCCGCCCAGTCTAAAGTTTGGTTTCCATTCAGTAACATCACAAATAATAAAAATGAATTGTACAATTAAAAATGCCCCTAAATACCGAAACCAAATTCAATTCCAAATCGGCTGCACTTTATTTAATGTATCTTCCATCTAGCTCTCACCTTTTTTATTTCTATCATATTGATTATACACTTCCCTCACTTTATTTGATAAAATTTTCTATACAATCAAAGATGTTGGGGGAAATATATGATGTCTAATCCTATACAAAAATCAACTTTAATTATCCTTCGAGGAAACTCCGCAAGTGGCAAAACAACAATCGCAAAGGAACTGCAAGAACATTTCGGGCAAGGTACACTATTAGTCTCACAAGATGTCGTGCGTAGAGATATGCTAAAAGTTCACGACACAATGGGTAACTTATCTCATGATTTACTATTTGAAATTACAAAGTATGGAAAAGGAAAATGTGAATTTGTTATTTTAGAAGGTATTTTAAACAGTCGTAGATACGGTAATATGCTGAAAGAATTAATACACCACTTTGATGGAAACGCGTATACATACTACTTCGATTTATCATTAGAGGAAACGATCAGACGCCATAATACAAGAGAAAAACGAATTGAGTTTGGAGAGGATTCATTACGAAAATGGTACAATCCTCACGATACAATTGTAGTGAATAGGGAGACTGTTTTTACAGATGCTTTTACGCAAAAAGATATATTTCATGCGATTCTTAATGATGTTGCGATACGAAAATAAGACCGACAGAATATGTCAGTCTTATTTTCGTTATGTACTTTATATTTCGGTTTTTATAATTGAACAATCTTTACATAAATAAAAATATATATTCATTTCCCCGAACTGGAAATCAACTACTGAAATAAGTTTCCGTTCCTTAATATCTTGTGTAATTGTAGCAACATACTTCATTTCTTTAGAGCAAGTTGGACATGCAGAATCCTCTGGAAGATCTTCATATAATGGTGCCCCTAATAATCTACAAACATATTCTGAACCGAACAAGTCAAAAGCTTCCCAGTAACTATCCTCATCAGTAGGTATATCTTCATTTTTCATATTTATAAGCTTTACAGTTGTTTTTGGTAATGAAACTGGAAGCTTATCTTCCTCTTCCATTAC
The DNA here is from genome assembly GCF_016483575.1 of Bacillus cereus group sp. N12. NCBI lineage: Bacteria > Bacillati > Bacillota > Bacilli > Caryophanales > Bacillaceae > Bacillus > Bacillus cereus group sp. N12. The sequence goes on along the minus strand of NZ_JAEHBO010000015.1, from coordinate 51,649 downwards.
CCATTCTTCTGTATTTTCTTGCCGTATAATTTGAACTGTTTTACCTCCATTACTTAATTGGAAATATTGTGGCTCCCACACCATTGCACAATTCAAGCATGAAACTAATGGTAAAATATTTAGTTCTCCACTTTTAAGTTCAGCAAGCCGCTCATCATTCAAATCAAAACAAATGATTTGGTGCATCTTCTCACCACATAACTTACATACTGGTAAATGACAATCTTGATCGCCGAAATAATGATTATACAAATCTTTCCCTTCGATTACTCTATACCCTTTCTTTTCATTGCAATATGCGCCATATAATTCCGTTGTCATATTCCATCCTCGCTTTATATAAATGTGATCCACCATATAATATTAATTAACACTAAAAAGCATCGTCTTCCTGCATAGTTTCTATAATAAATCCTTTTAAATTTCGGGCTATTTCTTCCATTTCCGCATCTTCGTGATACCAAATATATATTTCATCACAAACTATTCCGTTATGTATTTTAAAGCACAATTTATCCCCTGAACCATCGTCACCAATTATTATAAGGTCTTCAGATATATATTCATCTCTCAACTCAATATTTTGTCTAACTACATCGTCCCAAGTTTTTGCTACATTTTTATTATCTTTAATAGGATATAATATCCATTCCCCTATTTCAGCGTTATTTACTAATTTAAAAAGATCTCTATATTGTGCCGGGAAAACAACACCTAACTTTTCTTCGGTTTCTTTTATATACAATTCAAATACACCTTGTTTCTTTGTTTCAATAATTTCTCTTACTTCTTTCATACAATACACCTATCCTTTGAACTTAATTACACGAATATGAGTGAAAGTGCTTAGCAAATAATTTAATTTATATATTTCATTATATATTAACCCTTCGTTGCCATCATACTGTTCTTGTCAATTTCTCAATGAATCACACTAACTCAAAAAATAAAAGCCAGCCTCAATAAAGAGAACTGACTTCTATCTAGATAACTATATATATTATAGAATTTTCACTTTAACGGTTTGTCTTCCCCAATTCATAGCTTTACTTTTTGACCCCATTAAAACATCAATGCGATTACCTTTAATTGCACTTCCGGTATCTCCAGCGATGGCTTCTCCATAACCTTCTACCCATACTTTAGATCCTAAAGGAATTACTTTCGGATCAACTGCGATAATTCTCATATTCGGATTAGCCGTTAAATCATGCCCCATCGCAGTTAAAACGCGTCCACCATATGTACCATTTTCACTTGGATCAGCAGTATATGCTGTCGCTACTACCGTTAATTCACGTTTAGCAGACTGTGTGTTATTTTTAGATTCTTCTTTTGCTTTCGCTTCTTCTTTAGCCTTTTCTATTTCTCGAGCTTTCGCTTCTTCCTTAGCCCTTGCTATTTCTTGTGCTTTTGCTTCTTCCTTAGCCTTTGCTATTTCTCGAGCTTTCGCTTCTTCCTTAGCCTTTGCTATTTCTTGCGCTTTCGCTTCTTCCTTAGCCCTTGCTATTTCTTGTGCTTTTGCTTCTTCTTTAGCCTTTGCTATTTCTTGCGCTTTCGCTTCTTCCTTAGCCTTTGCTATTTCTTGTGCTTTCGCTTCTTCTTTAGCCTTTGCTATTTCTTGCGCTTTCGCTTCTTCCTTAGCCTTTGCTATTTCTTGTACTTTCGCTTCTTCCTTAACCTTTGCTATTTCTTGTACTTTCGCTTCTTCCTTAGCCTTTGCTATTTCTTGTGCTTTCGCTTCTTCTTTAACTTTTTCTACCTCTTTTACTTTTGCTTCTTCCTTAGGCTTCGCTATTTCTTGTACTTTTGTTTCTTCTTTAGGCTTCGCTATTTCTTGCGCTTTCTTTTCTTCCTTACCTTTTGCTACTTCTTGTACTTTTACTTCTTCCAGCACTTTTGTTGTTTCTTTCGTTTTTGCTATTTCCTGTATTTTTGCTACTTTCTGCGTTTTGGCTTCTTCCTTAGCTTTTACCGCTTTTTGTACTTTCGCTACTTGCTTCGTTTTCTCTCCAGTTTTCTTTTCACTTGGTGCTGTACTTGATAGGAAAGAAACATTTGCATAAGCTGTTTTTCCTTTATACTCAAATTGTAGCCATCCGTCTTTTGCTTGATGCGTTGATTCAATTACATCATCTTTTTTCAGTCTACCAAGAATTTCTGATTCTGTGTTTGCTTCAGAGCGTACATTTAACAAGTTTGCTGTTACATGATAAATATCTTTTGTAAACTCCGAACTTACAAACAATTCTTTACCATTTAAATCAATTTTTGACCATCCTTCTTCGGTATTTATTACTTTTAACTTTTGTCCTTCTTTTACTTTTTCGATAACTTTTGATTCCGTAGTTGGCTTTTCACGTACGTTGAGTACATCCGCTGTTACAATCGTTTCTGCGATAGCAGATGTAGTAAAAGCCCCCAATCCAAAAACTGTTGCTGTTGCTGCGCCAATTATTTTTTTCATATTAGCCTCCATTGCTTTTTTTGGGTTTTATGAAATGCTCCCATAAAATTAGGTAATTTCACGGAATATCAAAACATTTGCAACGATATATTTATACCCCCTAATATACCGTTATTAAAACCCTTTACTCCAATAGTATCAAATTCTCATTTTTAATTCTATAAATTATCAATCTCTTTATCTTATATAAATGTTTCTAATCCTTTTTCTTTTTACTAAATAGTCGTTGCAATTCCTGCCAGAAATAAACTTACAATTGCTAAAAATGAAGTACCGACTATAGCCCCTCTTAAATGGAACATGTAATCTTTATATCCCTTCATCCCATCCGTACAAGGAATAACAACAAACCTCGGAGTAATCCAGCAAAAAATAAGCCAATCAATTATAATTAAATCTACTAAATTGAAGATCATTAAAATGCCTAAAGTATGTAAATAAGCTTCAATATACAATAATTTTTCTTGTTGATGTAGTATATATGTAGAAACGAAAGGAGTACCGAAAAGAATTATATTGTATGCAATATTAAAGTAAATCGTTTGCTTTTTTTCATGAATTGATTTCGGAAAAACTACCTTTTGAATATCTTTCGGATAATCATTTAATGATAGACGAGGATTATAATATACAGACCCCAATATCATTACGGAAAGTACAATAGACATAATGACACCAACATACATCATTTGCTCAAATTGACTCATAAGCCTCATTCACCCTTTTCTGTAATTCCTATGTAAGTCATTCACTTAATTACACATTGTATGTACGGACACAACTAAAAATTATCTTTTTTGCCAAATCAAATTCCTTGTAATATAAATACAGTTTTTATACAGTGAAAGCCTAATTAGTACAGATAGGATTGGTGGAACCTATGAAAATTGAACATATCGCAATTTGGGTAAATGATTTAGAATTAATGCGTGATTTTTATATAAAATACTTTAACAGTAAATCAAACTCTTTATATCATAATGAAGCGAAACAATTTGAATCTTATTTTATTACGTTCGAATCTGGAGCAAGGATCGAACTAATGCGTAAAAAAGGTATAGAAAACCAGCCTAACCTTCATATAACTGGCTATGCACATATGGCTTTTTCTGTCGGTAGTGAAGAACGTGTAAATACATTTACTACAACATTACAAAATGATGGTTACCCTTTATTAAGTGGACCTCGTTTCACTGGAGATGGATATTACGAAAGTGTGATAGGCGATCCGGAAGGTAATCAAATTGAAATTACGATTTAGCTTACTTTTTCTTTTCTGAAGAACAAATAAAAATTGGTTTGGAGGAATATTATGCAAAAGCTATATTTTACTAAATATGGAGCAACAGATTTCAATCAATATTTCCAACTCGTATCAAATGAAGAAGTGATGGCGCAAATTACCGAGCGTGCCATTCCGTTAGATGAGGCACAAAATGACTTTGAAAAATTGTTAAAGCGCAACGAAAAGCATCGGCTATTTGGCTCCTATAAAGTGTATGACTCTATTACAAATGAATATATCGGCCTTGGACACGTTACACTCAGTGAGGAAAATGAAAAAGAGGCTGAAATTGGTTATATGATTTTGCCAGGATACTGGGGAAAGAGATATGGTAGTGCGATTGCAAAGGAATTAATGCATATAGCGAAGCAAACAGAAGTAAACGTATTAAAAGCAATTATTGATCCGAATAATATCCCCTCTCGTAAAATATTATTAAACTTCGGTTTTACATCTGAAAAAGTTTGCGAGATTGATGGATTGCCTGGGGAGATTTTGAGTACATATATTTAACTATATAAAAAAGCAGTGCTACATTTGAACTAACCGTAGCATTGCTTTTATCTTTTATTATTATAAAAATCCATTTTCACTTTAATACGAACTAAATCATTATTTCTTTATCTCGTCTACTACACTTTGAACTAAAGAGATAAGAGCTTCCTTTGTATCCTCATCTGTTACCTTTGCATCATCACTAAATTTAGTGCGCACTGATGGGATTAATAGCGAACCATTTTGAACGATAATTGTATCTAGCATACCTAGCGTAAGTAATAATGATTCATGAGCTTTATCCCCTCCAGCAATCGACGGTGAAGCTGTTATAATAGCAACTGGCTTTTTATAAAGTTCCGCTGATGAAACAAGCCATTCTAATGCATTCTTCAAAACTCCTGGAATACTTTTTGCGTACTCTGGTGTACAAATAATAAGTGCATGTGCCTCACTTAATGTCTTTCGAAATTTTTCAACAACAATCGGTGCTCCAACTCGATCTACATCCGGATTAAAATGAGGTAGTTCCCCTATCCCATTATAAATAGTGTAATCTATACCTTCTGGAATAAATGCTGCTAAAGTTTTTAATACGTTTGTGTTGGATGACCCTTCCCTAATACTTCCTGAAATCGCTATGACCCTTTTGTGTTTACACATATGATCCCTCCTAAGAACATCATACTGATACAGCCATAGAAAAATCAAAAATATTGAATCATTTAACAAATGTACATCCGTTAAATTTGTTTACATAATAATATTATGAGTATAAAAAACGAATCAGTTATTACTTTCACCGTTTTTCATTTAGTCTCTACATACCACGCACTATTCCACCACCGAAAGTAAAACTTTCTCAAGCTCTTTTTTAGACAACATACTATCGTTTATATACACTTGGTATGCATTTCTTCCTTCTTTTACAGGTACTACTATTTTTTTATTTTAACATGTTGGATATGCATTAGAACCCAAATAACGTTCTTTTATAATTTGACGATGATGAAGCTCATGACCAGCGATAATGTTTGCTAATGCAAGAACCGTGACTTCAGAATTGTTCGCGATTCCCCTTTGTAACCAGGCTTCTTTATCTAAACTTTTAAGCAAATGCACAGTAGATTGGCGAACAACTGTTAAATTCTCAAGAAGATCTTGCATAGATTGCTTATCAAAAGCTGCTCTAAGAACATACATATCATCGTTATATCCAGGAAGTTCTGCTGTCTCGCCTCTTGCTATGGAAAGCAATCGATATGCCATAATACGTTCAGTATCCACAATATGACCGATTACTTCTTTTATACTCCATTTATTAGGAGCATATCGAAAATGTCCCTCACTATCAGAAATATCTTTCAATAAAAGATTTGTTTCCTTCATTTGTTGCTCTAGAATACGTATGATATCTCCATTTGGTATTAAATTTATGTACGTTGAATAATACGGATTATATTCATTTGCGTCTGGTCTCTTTTGCATGCTTATCATCCTTTTTATCTTATCTTTATATACAACTTATCATAAATTATTATCATATTAATCAGATGATTTAAATTCTAAAACAAAAGGTCCCCTTCCTATAGAATTACATTAACAAAGCGACTCATCCCCAAGCTTCCAACTAAACCATCTCCCATGCCCTTCCGTTTCCCCAACAGTTTCACGATATTCGTTTCCGTTAATATAATAATCAATATGAAGATCACGATCCCACATGTTATTATATAGGTGGAATACATCACGTTTTGCACCAATTTCTTTCATTTGTTTTTCTAGCGTATGTTTTACATTTTCAGGTATTTGGTTTGCCACATGTGTATGGAAAATACAAATAACAGCATCTTCCCTTATTTGATTTACAATGGCCGGAAGAAGCGCTACACCGTCCCCTTCAATTAATTGCACTGATTTTTCTTTTACAAGCGTCGCTGCTTGGTCAAACATTTCAAGCCTTTCTTTATGTTCTGGCCAAATGAGTGCACGTAACCATAAATAATCTTCCCCATTATGTAAATCATTCACATGTAAGTCCAGTCCGATTCTTTCTACGACAGATGGGCTTTCTTTTAGAAAATGCGGCACATTCGCCCCTCTTATTTCAGAAGTTACATGCACATTTGAATTTATATTTCCGTACATTTCATCCGTCCCGTACGAATAACGGTATTGGTCCCAGAACAGTTGCAACCCAGAACTTGTCCCAATTTCAATTAACGCTAACGGCTTCTTCACTTTGTTAAATATGTAGCAGAAACTTGGGTATAAGTATGCGCACCGTCTTACTTCATTCGTTTGAACAAGTTTTGTTTGTAACAAAGTAATGATTTCTTCTCGGTACTCTTTACAGAAATCTTTAAAATGATTAAAAGCTTTATCTAAATTTGTATCGGCATTTTCAACTAAACTACTATAATACGTTTTTAAATGATGTTCTTTCCCTGCTAACAATAAATAATGTACTGCACCTAATAATAAGTTTGGGACTGGTTGATCTACCTGAGCATAGGACGATAGTGTAAGTACTTCCTCATCTTCAGCAATTTTCATTGATAAATATTCATATAAATCACTTGACCCTTTACATTCCTTTATTGAAAAGTTTCGAAATAAGTTTGAAATTTGCTCTTTTGTACGCATTAAAGTCCCTCCTTTTCATTTTTCAGAATAATCTTACCATTACTGAGAGAAAAATCCCATAAAAAGGTACTCGATTTAGTCACTTAAGGATACGTAAGCTTTTTCGAGATAATTTCAAACTGTAATTTTTTTCTATTCATTAACTGAAAAGTGCTTGTTAAATAAGAATTTTGGCAAATAAAACGTTAAATAGTTTAAAATTATCAGATAACACTAGATATTTTAGTCTATTAATTATTATAATAGAGTATGAGATGGTTATATAATTGAGACAAAAAAGGTATACACCTAGGTGGGGCCTAGGCGGTGTTTCTCTTTTACGGCTTAGACATAGAAAACACCTACTCTTTTTTGCCAATATAGGGGATGGAGAGATTATCATGAGCAACATGCAGCAAAAAACAGACGTTATCTTAATTGGTGCAGGAATTATGAGTGCAACGTTAGGCTCATTACTAAAAGAATTAGCACCTGAATGGGAAATTAAAGTTTTTGAAAAACTCGCAAGTGCCGGGGAAGAAAGCTCTAACGAATGGAATAATGCAGGTACAGGGCATTCTGCGCTATGCGAACTGAACTATACTTCCGAAAAATCTGACGGATCTATAGATATTAGTAAGGCTGTAAAAGTGAATGAGCAATTCCAGCTTTCAAGACAATTTTGGGCATATCTTGTAAAAAGCAAATTAATTCGTAATCCACAAGATTTTATTATGCCACTTCCTCATATGAGTTTAGTAGAAGGGGAAAAAAATGTAGAGTTTCTAAAAAATCGTTTTGAAGCGCTTTCAAAAAATCCACTATTTCAAGGAATGGAGTTTTCTGATGCTCCTGAAACATTAAAAAAATGGCTTCCTCTCATTATGGAAGGTCGTACATCTAATGAACCGATGGCTGCAACGAAGATTGACTCTGGAACAGATGTTAACTTCGGTGCATTAACACGTATGTTGTTTGATTACTTACAAACGAAAAATGTCGAGCTAAACTACAAACATAGTGTCGAAAATATTAAACGCACGAAAAATGGTTTGTGGGAAGTAAAAGTACACGATATGAATAGTGGTAAAATTGAGCATCATACTGCAAAATTTGTCTTTATCGGTGGCGGTGGCGGTAGCCTACCTCTACTACAAAAGACAGGTATTCCTGAATCAAAACATATCGGTGGATTCCCAGTAAGTGGACTATTTATGGTATGTAAAAATCAAAAAGTAATTGAGCAACATCATGCAAAAGTATACGGTAAAGCTAAAGTTGGTGCTCCACCAATGTCTGTACCTCATCTAGATACGAGATATATAGATAATAAAAAAGCTTTACTGTTCGGACCGTTCGCAGGGTTCTCACCTAAATTCTTAAAAACTGGTTCAAATCTTGACTTAATCGGTTCTGTAAAACCGAATAACGTCTTAACGATGTTAGCTGCTGGTGTAAAAGAAATGGGACTAACAAAATACTTAATTCAACAAGTTATGTTATCACATGAAAAACGTATGGAAGAATTACGCGAATTCATTCCGAACGCAAAAAGTGAAGATTGGGATATTGTAGTTGCTGGGCAACGTGTACAAGTAATTAAAGATACTGATGCTGGCGGTAAAGGCACACTTCAATTCGGTACAGAAGTTGTAAGTGCAGCTGACGGATCAATCGCTGCATTACTAGGTGCTTCACCAGGTGCTTCTACTGCCGTTCACGTCATGCTTGAAGTATTAGAAAAATGTTTCCCTGATCGTATATTAGGATGGGAAGAAAAAATAAAAGAAATGATTCCTTCTTATGGCATTTCTCTTACTGAAAATCCAAGACTATTCCAAGATTTACACACTTCAACTGGACGTACACTTGGATTAAACGAAAAAGAAACTGTTCATAATTAATGAATACATTCACAAAATGACATAATAAAAACGTCCGATATATTCGGACGTTTTTTCTTCTTTAAAAATTATACTTATCAATATTATCTTTCGTAAAGACAACTCGCTCTGGTAATACGATAATTCCGTTTCCTTCTGCCTCATAGTCATATCCTTGTATGGAGTTAGGCTCTACTTTCACTTTTCCGATACCTTTTACTTCGAAGCTATCCCCTACTTTTAACTTCTTCCCTTTTACAACAATTTCATTTGCTACATATGTTGCGAGAGCCCCTTGCTGTTTTACATCCCATAATCCAAATTGTTGTACTGTTCCTCGTTTTACATAATCACGCATAACGTTCGGCGTAGAAAATCCAGTTACAACTACTTTTTTATCCATTTTTAAATTTTCTGCTGCTTGTGCCATTGCTGGAAGTGCTGTTGCATCTGGACAAATGACTGCGTTTATATCAGGATACGTTTTTAATATGTTCTCCCCTACTGACAAAGACTTTTGCGCATTATTTTCACCATACTGAGTCGTTACAATTTCCCAGTTCGGATATTTCTTTTTAATTATTTCTTTCGCCTTCGTTACCCATTGGTTTTGATCCGTTACAGTTGGACTTGAATAAAAGAATGCTACTTTTCCTTTATCTCCAATTTGCTTTGAAGTCATTTCAATCAATACATTAGCAAGTTGATCTGGTGTTCCTTGACTTATATAAAAAGAACGATCTTTCGGATTCACATCAGAATCCCACGTTAACACTGTCATCCCTTTTTTCTTAGCACGTTGCAGTGATTGTGATAGGCCGTCCACCGACGTAGAAGAAACCATTAATGCATCATAGTTTTGGTTAATAAAATTATTTATATATTTCACTTGTCCTGATACACTCGCTTCAGACGGTCCATCATATTTTACTTGTACACCTAGCTTATCCCCCATCTCTTTCGCGCCTTCACCACCTGATGTGAAGAAACCAACTCCAGTTAATTTCGGGATGAATGCAAATTTTACATCATCAGCCTTTTTCTTATCTGCTGTTTGACTAGAGCAAGCAATTAAACCGATTAAACAAATACATACAATAATAACAATCCCCAGTTTTCTCTTCATGACATTTCCCCCTTATGCAAATTCCTTCTTTTTCCCGCTAAGAATGGATGTACTTTGAAATGTCTCATAATAACTGAAAGAATAAGGATAATACCAATCACTACATTGGATTGTTCATTAGTTAAGCCTGTCATTTGCAAGCCATACTGCATTAGTCCTATAAATACACTCGCTAGTACAGTACCGATAATACTTCCTTTTCCCCCTGTAATAAGTGTCCCGCCTAATACGACTGCTGTAATGATCGGTAAAATCGTTTCACTTCCCATATCAGCACGTGCGGAACCAAAATATGCAGTTAAGAAAGCTCCCCCTAATCCACCTCCTAACCCAGAAATTATATAAGCGATGATGACTACTTTCTCCGTTTTGATTCCGGTGTATTTCGCTGCATTTTCGTTTGCGCCTGTTAATTTTACGTGGCGCCCATATATGGTACGATGAAACAATACAGTGCATAAAACAGTTAATACGATTAGGATCCATAATAGATTAGGTATTCCTACTAAACTACCATTTGCCAGTTGCACATACGCATCAGGTAAACCACTTATTCCTTCGTATCCAGAAGCGCCCGCACCTCCTGAAATGACGAGTGCAATTCCTCCGTATAAAAACATCGTTCCGAGTGTAACGACAAGTGGTTCTACACCTGTCATTTTTATAATGATTCCGTTTAAAGCGCCCGCTAAGCAACTTATTATTAGGGCGATTATGACAGCAAACAAAATAGGTATTCCGCTCATCCAAAGTACACCAATCAAAATCGAAGTGAGCCCCATTATTGAGCCGACCGATACATCAATTCCACCTGTTACAATAACGAAAGTCATTGGTATCGCCGCGATTGCGATAAATAGGAAATCATTTGTACTAAAAAGGAGATTACTAACGTTGAAGAAATCACTATTTAGAAAACTAAAGAGAATGAATTCTATAAGAAGGAATACGATTAGAACACCTTCCCATCTGTAAACATGCTTCATATATTCATCCTCCTTTCTGCTCTCCACTTTTTCATTACACTATCTAATATAATAATAAGTAATAGTAAAAATCCTGAAATAGCATTATTCCAAAATGCTGGTATTTTTAAAAAGACGAGTGAACTGCTTATTGCTTCTAAAAATAATGCACCTAATGCGGCCCCAAATATAGAACCTGTTCCCCCTTTTAAATGAATTCCTCCTAGCACAGCAGCTGCGATAACCTGTAGTTCTATTCCTGTACCTGTTTGATTTGGAACGAAGCCGATATTCATAACAAAAATGCAACCAGCAAGTGCCGCACTTAAGCTCGATATAATAAACGCATTTATCTTCACTTTATTAACAGGTATCCCAATGAGTCTTGCACCATTTTCATTATCACCTACCGCATAAAAGTATCTTCCGTACGGCACTTTCATTAAAAAGAAATAGAGTAGTAGTAAAATAATAAGAACAGTCCATACAGTTATCGGTAGACCAAGTATGACGATAGATGACAGCTGCTTAAAATCGTTTGGAATATCTTCAATCCACTTCCCGCCTGTGAAGATTAACATTGCACCTCTAATAATTCCTAGCATGCCTAATGTCATAATAATGGCTGGTACCCGAAACTTCGCAACGCCAATCCCGTTTAAGAAACCGATAATAGTCCCAAGTATCATAGTAGCAATAATTGAAAAGAATGCACTATACCCGTTCGTTAACAACATTCCGCAAACCGCTGCGCTTAATCCCATAATCGAGCCAACTGATACGTCTATATTTTTCGTAAATAAGACGAAAGATTGGCCAATTGCTAGAACGACTAAAATAACGCTTGATTTCATCATTAAAGATAACGAGTTAAACTGAACAAAACTAGGATTTATCATTCCGACAATGGCTATATACATAAGTAGTAACAGTATGATAGACGTTTCGTGCATTTTATACATGCGTTTCATTCCGTTACACCCCCATATGCAAGACGTGTAACTTCACCTACACTCATTTGTTCTTTCTCTAAATGAGAAACAAATTGACCATTTCGCATTACATATACACGGTTAGAAAATTGGACAATTTCCTCAATATCTGAAGAGATCATTAATATGGCGAGTCCTTCCCCTTTCATTTTTTCTATCGCCTCATACACTTCAAGTCTTGCTTTTGCATCAATTCCGCGCGTCGGTTCATCGAGAATAATAATTTTTGGGTTACATGCTAAATATTTCGCAAGCACGACTTTTTGCTGATTACCTCCTGATAAAGATGCCAGTTCTTCATTCATGTTTGGCACAACAATTCGAAACTGGTCTATATACGACTTCGCTAAAGCGCTTTCTTTTTCTCGGCTAATAAAAAAACGATTATTTTGCTGTAAACATGCTGCTGTAATATTTTCTGTTACAGATGCGATTGAGAAAATCCCATTCCTCGCTCTATCCTCTGGCACATAAACGAGTCCTTCGCCTAGCCTTTTATGCAAAGAAAATGTATCAATAGATTTTCCTTCTAATAAAATAGACCCTGTTTTTATAGATTTCAATCCAAATATTGCTTCTGCTAATTCAGTTCTACCTGATCCAACGATGCCAGCAATACCTACAATTTCTCCAGCGTGTACAGCGAATGATATATTTGAAAATGCGTGGCCAGTTACATTCGTTACTTCTAATATTTTTTTCGTCCTTTCTATCTCTTGAACTACTTCTCTTTTTTCTTCCTGTTTATATCCTTTTGGCAATAGTCCCTCCATCAGCATGTCATAAGTATAGTCACATACATCCCCTTGGCTTATAATCATTCCATCACGTAATATCGCTACTTTATTAGCAATTTCAAAGATTTCTGGAAAACGATGCGTAATGTATATCATCCCAATTCCTTTTTCTTGTAAACTTTTCATCAACACAAAAAGACTCTTCATTTCGTGAGTTGTTAATGTCGATGTTGGCTCATCTAAAATAAGAATCTCGGCTTCTCGTATTAATCCCCTAACGATTTCTACTAATTGTTGCTGCGCAATGGATAACGATGCTCCTAGCTCATAAAGGGCAATATCCCAACCTAAACTGTCCATTAATTGCTGAATCTTTACTTTCAGTTCCTTTTTCTTTCTGTTTAGCCCAATACATATATTTTCTTCAATAGTCATATGCGGAAAAATGAGTGGTTCTTGTGGTATTAAATACATACGTTCTCGATGTGCTTCTGACGGATTTGAAAATTGTTGCCTCTTTCCTTTTACATACATTTCTCCACTATCATACGAATATAACCCCGTTAATATTTTCATTAATGTTGATTTTCCAGCACCATTTCCCCCAACTAAAGCGTATATATCTCCACGCTCTACTTGTAAGTTCACTTCTTTTAGCACAAGTTGATTTGAAAACGCCTTACTCATTTTCTTTACTTGTAATAAGGGTATGTTCTCCACATGATGTCACCTGCCTTTATCCCGCTATTTACTACCCGTTCATGCCCGATTAGTGCGGGCTGAAAATCAGTGGAATGAATAAAACCCCCACTAATTACAGTTTCACTTTATGCAGAACATTTTTTGAGAAAATGATTATTTGTTCTACTTGTTTTGTAGCATTGTATATTCCTTTTTTCATATCTAGAACACTTTTTTCACCAGACGTTTCATCGTTTCAACTGGAATAAACAAAATATGTGGCACATATGTTTAAGCATTGGTCAATTGTTGAAAGGGATGAAGAGTATGCCACAGCTGAACTTTGAAGAAAATTTGTTAACAAAAGTCGCTTGGTACTATTATAAAGATCAATTAACACAACAAGAAATCGCTTCACTTCTTCACATTTCAAGAAATAAAGTGGTTCGGTTATTAGATAAGGCGCGCAGTGAAGGAATCGTTACTTTTCACGTAAAAGGGACTGGTTTACACTGTTTGAGCATTGAGCGTGACCTAATGAAAAAATTCAACCTAAAAGATGCTTTCATTATCCCTACTCCAATAGACAATTATGCCACTTCTCTCGGAAAAGCTGCTGCACAATATTTAGAGACTCAGCTCCAGCAAGGCGATTTACTCGGTATTGGTTGGGGAGAAACGATTAGCAAAATGCTAGAAAACATTCATTTTGAAAGTTCTATTAATCTTTCAATCGTAACGCTAACAGGCGGAGTCAACCACTACCTCCCAAGAAAACAAAATTATTTACATTACATGCAAGGTGATCTTCATATTATCCCCACTCCTTTTCTTGCATCTACTACTGAAATGGCAAAAAGTATTTTATCAGAACCGAGTGTGAAAGATATGCTTCATGTCGCTTCACTTGCACAAACGACAGTTGTCGGTATTGGAGGGTTATCTCAAGATGCTACCATTGTGAGAGAAGAAAAATTAACACTACGTGAAATGACATATATTCGTAGCCAAAACGGTACGGGCGATATTTTAGGACAGTTTTATAATACGAATGGCGATTTATTGGAGCTTCCGCATCACAATCGTCTTATTGGCACGCCGCTCTCTATTCTTCGCAATATGAAACATGTCATTGGTGTTGCTGGAGGTACAGAAAAGATAGATGCAATTTATGGTGCCTTAAAAGGAAAGTTCATTCATACATTAATTACAGATGAGGAAACAGCCCTCTCCTTATTACGAAAGGATGGTGATTGTTAATGTCTACTTTATTAGCTTTTGATGCTGGTACGGGAAGTATTCGAGCTGTACTTTTTGATTTACTCGGTAATCAAATTGCGGTCAGTCAAAAAGAATGGGTTCATAAAACCGACCCTCTTTACCCAGGTTCTATGAATTTTGATGTAATTGAAAACTGGGAGCTAGTACAACAGTGCACGAAAGAAGTTCTACAAAAAAGTAGTGTCTCTCCTTCTTCTATTCAAGCTATTAGCGCTACTAGTATGCGAGAAGGTTTTGTTTTATATGATAAAGATGGGCAAGAAATATGGGCTTGTGCAAATGTTGATGGGCGCGCATCCGCTGAAGTTAGTGAACTAAAAGAAATTCGGTCACATCTTGAAGAAGATTTATATACAAGATCTGGGCAAACTTTTTCATTAGGGGCTTTACCTCGCCTACTTTGGATTAAAAAACATGAACCTGAAGTCTATAGCAATATTCATTCTTTTACGATGTTAAATGATTGGATTTTATATAAATTAAGCGGCGTACTGCAAATCGACCCTTCAAACGGTTGTACATCCGGAATTTTTGATTTACACAATAGAACTTGGGATAACGATGTCGCTAAAGAGTGCGGGATAACTTTACCGTTTTCACCAAAAGTAAATGAAGCTGGCACCGTGATTGGTAATGTTACAAAAGAGTGTGCAGCATTAACTGGTTTACGCGAAGGAATTCCTGTAGTCGCCGGGGGCGGAGATGCTCAAATGGCATCACTCGGAACTGGAGTCGTGAAGCCTAATCAAACATTAATATGCGGGGGCAGCTTTTGGCAACAAGAAGTGAATATTACTAAACCAATAACAGATCCGCATGCTGCGATTCGCGTAAATTGCCACGTCGTTCCAAACCTATGGCAATATGAAACGATTGCCTTTTTCCCAGGTCTCGTTATGCGCTGGTTTCGAGATGCCTTTTGCCAAGAAGAAAAGAAACTTGCAGAAAAACTCGGTGTAGATGCTTATGAATTGTTAGAAGAACAAGCGAAAGACGTACCGGTCGGTTCACATGGCATTATCCCTACTTTTTCAAACGTCATGAACTACATTTCTTGGCGTCATGCCGCACCTTCTTTTTTAAATTTAAGCTTAGATGCTGACAAATGTGGAAAAAAAGAAATGTTCCGCGCTATCGAAGAAAATGCCGCCTTCGTTACACTTGGTAACTTAAAATTAATAGAAAATCTAACTGGTACGTTCCCTTCTGAAGTTATTTTTGCTGGCGGCGCCGCTAAAGGAAAACTTTGGCCACAAATTCTTTCAGACGTACTCGGAATTCCTGTTAAAGTACCTGTTGTGAAAGAAGCAGCTGCTTTAGGAACTGCGATTGCTGCTGGTGTTGGTGTTGGCATATATTCATCTATAGGAGAGACTGCCGAACAGTTTGTACAGTGGGAAAACACATTCGAACCAGTTACTGAAAATCACGAACTATATAAGGCGTTCTATGAAACTTGGAAAACTGTGTATGACAGTCAGCTCACTTTAGCTGATATAGGACTTACATCACATATGTGGATAGCACCAGGTGCACTGTAACACATTACATAAAGGAGTGAAATGTATGCGAAAAGCGAATGAAAATGATTTCTCCTATCGCTTCGGTGATAACGGGCCGAAATATTTAATACAAGGTCCAAATATTGATCTTGGCCTTGTTGTCATTCAGCCTGGGCAAGAGTTTCAAAATCATTACCATACAACATGCGAGGAAGTCTTTTATGCATTAGAAGGAGAAATAGACTTCTATGTAAATAATGAAAGAGTTCCAATTAAACAAGGTGATGTCTTACAAGTTCGTCCTCATGAATCTCATTATCTTATTAACCATTCTGACAAACCTTTTAAAGCTGTTTTTATAAAGTCACCACATTTACCAAATAAAGATACTGTACAAACGGAAAATCCAACATTAACGAAGGAGTGATTTCGAATGACTTGGGGATTTAAAAATCGATTAAATACAATTTTACCTGATGGAAGAGCGGTTATGTTAGCGATCGACCATGGCTATTTTTTAGGACCGATTCACGGACTAGAACAACCATTAGAAACAGTTAAAAACTTACTTCCTTATACAGATTCCCTTTTTTTAACGCGAGGTGTACTTAGCTCTTGTATTCCTGAAAACTGCAGCACACCGATGGTTATGCGTGTATCTGGCGGAGCTACTGTCGTCGGTAAAGATTTAGCGAACGAAACTATTGTTACACCTGTGAAAGAAGCAGTAAAACAAAACGCAATTGGCGTCGGCGTTTCTGTCTTTGTTGGATCAGACTATGAAACACAAACGGTTTCAAATCTCGCAAACGTAGTTTCAGAAGCTCATGATTACGGATTACCAGTTCTCGGCATTACCGCGGTCGCAAAAGAACTACAAAAACGAGAGGCACGCTTCCTCGCACTCGCTTCCCGCGTATGTGTTGAAATGGGTGCTGACATTATTAAAACGTACTACTGTGAAGGATTCGAAAAAATAACGAGCACATGCCCTGCCCCAGTCGTCATCGCCGGTGGACCGAAACTAGATTCAATCGAAGACGCATTAAACATTACGTACAATGCACTGCAAGAAGGTGCAATTGGAGTAGACATGGGCCGAAACATATGGCAATCCGAACACCCCGCTGCGATGATTCAAGCGATTCATGGTATTGTGAAGAACGGATTGAATGTGAAAGAGGCGCTGGAATTATATGATGATGTAAAAAACTAAGATAAAAGATAGACTATTACACTTAAATATATACAAAATCAATATTTACTATTAGGAAAAGCCCATATCTAACATATGGGCTTTCTTTTACATTTTTAATTGTTCCGAATCTAATCCGATTTCTACAGATCGCGTACGTTCCAAACAATCTCACCTCGTTCACCAAACGTACTGTGATGCCGCTTAAATCCTATCTTTTCTAATACCCGGAAGGACGCCGTATTCCAAGCACCTACAGTTGACCAAAGTCTTTTGCGACCCGTAGCAATCGCAGCCTCCAGTACTGCTGATGCCGCCTCTGTCGCATAACCCATGCGATGAGCACTGCGGAACAACTCATATGCAATCTCCGGCTCTTCAAGCGTGGAACGACCGATAATTAAGCCACAGTATCCGATGAAATCGCCTTCGTCTCGTCTACGAATCGTGAGAAGGGATATGCCATTTTCGGTTGCTTTCTTGCGCTTCTCAATAAGATCGTTACGAACAGATTCAACGGTTGGCATTTCCACTCCACGTTCACCAATTAGTTCTCTAAGCCAGACTGCATCGGATTCCTCCCACATATTCAGGTCAAGTCGTTCCGTTTTCAACTGGAACGCCATAGCTTTAAATGAAGCTGTCATAATGAAAACCTCCTATTTATTTCACTGTACTACTTATAATGGTTTCGTACTGCACCATATGGGAAACCTGCTTAATTCTCTAAATTTTCTAGTATCAGTATACATTATTGGTATTTTATGCATAAGCAATTCCTTTGCAAAATAGACCTTGTTATGAAACTTTATTTCAAATCTATAATATTTAGTTTAAGAGGAATACCCTCTAGTTTATAAACATTTTGATGTTCACTTATCATACAAATAAAATGCTCAAGCCCCTTTCCAAACTGGATAAGGGGCTATATTCACATCTTCAAAACAATTTCTCTTATTGCTATCGAACTTTCTTACCATCTTTATAGTCAAGGCACGATACTTCAATTAACAATCCATTAAACATTGTAAAATAAAAACCATAACTACTACCTCTCATCACATAAGGTGCCTTGTCTATTTCAATGCCCCCAGCTACTAAACGATTATATGATTTATCAACTTCATTTGTAGTTTCCACTAAAAAACCAATATGAAAAGCTTCTGGATACGTAACGTCCTTATTCCCCTTGAATGCTTTTGGATCACTTAATACAAGTATAAATCCACTCTCATCGCTCATCACTACAAGTGCCTTTCCTTTTTGCTCCAAAAATTGAAAATCAAAAAAAGTTTCAAAGAAATGTCTCGCTTCTAATAAATCATCAACACATAAATTCAAATGATTCAACTTCATTCACTCATCTCCTTTTAAACAGGGGCTATACAGAAGTATTTTGACCCATATTAATAACACCCGAATGTTTAAGGTTGTATTCAAGTGTTCATTTTTTAATAGTTTAATACTTTTTTCTATCGTCTAGAACGTTTTTTCAATGCAACTTTTAAGATACAGTGAATGAAATTATACGAACGATTCGAAACGGAATATCTATTTACCAATAAAATTTAACAATCGTATTCTATTGTTTATTCTCCAAATGAATTAAACTCCACTCAATTAAGAAAACTGCTGAAGAGATTCGCTCTGTCGTGTCACCTAAAAACAGTTTATTTATAAAATCTTCAAAGTGAGTTGGTACTTTGGATAATGTTTCAATATACTTCAAAACAGATCCAGCTGAAGGTACTGGCTTGTTATTAATAGCCCATATTCCCTCTAACAATGTCCAAGTTGATGTTTGAACTATATATGATGCTTTTAACTCATCTTTTGCTTTCAGAGCAGTCTTAATTTTAATTAGCGAACTATGTAACCAATGAGAAATGCCCTTTACTTTATCACTAGCAACTCGATAGTTTTCAAATTTTTGTTTTGCTATTGCCTTTAATTCTTTCAATTCACCGCTTTTATCAAACAAAATTTTCCCTTCTAAAAATGAATATAGTTCCATCTGATTATTTTTAAAGTTTACTTGTATTTGATTAAAATCAGCATACTTATATTCAACTAAAATATCTTCTCTCATTTCAGAATAAAATCGCTTCTTTTGTCCGTCTTCTAAAAGAATATATAAGTCTAAATCCGAATCAGGATATGCATCACCTCTTGCGACAGAACCGATGAGCATAAATCCGGTTACTTTTTCTATAGATAAACATTCGTTTAAAATTATTTCCACTATTTCTTTATGTTTTTCATATGTAATAAATGAAAGGTTTTCTATCACTTACATCCCTCCAGTACTAAAAAAGAGGATACAAGTTAATTTCTACAACATGTATCCTCTGCTTATATTTTACGACTGCTGATAAGCCGCTTTCGATGA
This sequence comes from Bacillus cereus group sp. N12, assembly GCF_016483575.1. Classification (NCBI taxonomy): domain Bacteria; kingdom Bacillati; phylum Bacillota; class Bacilli; order Caryophanales; family Bacillaceae; genus Bacillus; species Bacillus cereus group sp. N12. The sequence goes on along the minus strand of NZ_JAEHBO010000015.1, from coordinate 32,026 downwards.
TTTCACATAATAAACACCGTGTTCAACGTTAATGATATGATCTGGTTTTGGTTTACCACGGCCCGCTCTATGTCCAGCTAAATGTTCTTCACTCGTTTCCCAGTTTTTCCATGCCTCTTCAGATTCCCAGCGAATCATAACGACAACTTCTTCATCGCCGCGTCTTACTTTTTTCACAAGAACACTTAAGTCAATGAAGCCTTCAAATTTTTCAATTATACCTTCTCCAGTGAAACGTTCTACAACTATATTTGATGTACCTTCTTTTACAGTAAATGTTTTCGTTTCGATAAACATATATCCCACTCCCTCTTTGTAATTCGAATACTAGTATTCTTCTATTATAGTTGATTATGATAATTATTTTCAATTATAAAGTTTTAAATCTTTTGAATTATGCTGTTTTCTCTTCAACTGCCTCATCTAAAAATTTAAAATATGGGAGTAATATTCCTATTAAAGAAGTGACACATATAATCGCACCGATGATAAAGTATAGTGCTCTAACTCCCCACATTTCACTTAGTATGCCTCCTACTAACACACCTAACGGCATAGCGGATCGTATGAAAAATAGTCGAACTGAAAATACTTTTCCTATCATATTGTTCGGGACAGTTTGTTGGCATATTGTCGTGTTATGAACATTGAAAAATGCGATGCAAACACCTGCAATCACTTCAGTTATTACCGCAATTATTATACTATGATTGAACCCTAGCGAAATGTATGTGAGCCCTCCTATAAACAATCCACCAAGCATAAGTATACGCCGGCTTTTATATGTTACTTTTCCGACTAGTATAGATCCAACTACATAGCCAAGCGGAAATCCTGCCAAAAAGTAACCGTACTCCGCATATCCCGCTGACAGCTCGTCTTTTATATAAGGAAGGTTTGTGACCATCGTTACCCCTACTCCAAATTGTACGAAAGTAAGAAATATACCGAGCCAAACGATGATTGGTTTTGTGAAAAAGTATGTAAAACCGTGAAGAAACTGTTCTAGCCACGTTTTTCTCAGTTCTTGTTTTACCCTTTCCTCCTTTATGAAAAGTAACAATCCCCCACTTATAAATAGACACATACATACGAGCAATATAGTTAATTTGATTCCAATGAATTTAATAACGATGCCACCTAATACTGGCGCAAGAAACATCATAAGACGAGTCATCCCATCAATATACGCATTTGCCTCTTGAAGATTCTCTTTACTTACAATGTTCGGTGTAATTGCTTGACTTGCAGGTGTATAAAGCGGTGTAATGAGCCCAATTATAATTTGAACGACATACACGTGCCAAACTTCTATATTACTAGTAACTACCATGACTAAAGGTAGTAAGAAAACAGATGCCCGCATCCATTGCGAAAAAATCATAATCCACTTTCGGCTCCATTTATCAATAAATGGTCCGCTTATTAGTTGCAGTATGAGAGATGGGATAAAATATAATAACCACATACTACTTAATGCTGTTTTTGATCCCGTTAACTCATAAACAAGAATTGAATTACACAACGTCCCGAAAGCTCCGCCTAATTCCGAAATTGCGCTACCAATCCACATAAAAAAGAATGAACGATTTTTCAATACACTCTTCACTATAGCTCACCAACTTTTCTATTTAATTCCTCCCTTTATGTACATTCTCGTTGTATATTATCTATTTAAAAATACATCTAATTCTTTCGCTAACGACTGCACTGCTTTTTTTCTCAATACATATTTTCCGTCATGTATATCAACTAACTTAGCCGAACGTAATAATTTTAAATGATGATGCACTGTCGATTTACCAAGTTGCAGTCTTTCCGTAATTTCCTGCAATGTACGTTCTTTTTCAAACAACATTTTTACAATTCGTAATCTCGCTTCATCCCCAAGTGCTTTATGTTTTTGAACTAAAAAATAATTCGGCTCATACGGATCTTCTGGATGTATACTTTCATTTGCGACAGGATAATGAAACACTTTCGTATCTTCAATATCAGCTTCTATATTCCACGGCCTGTACGTCAGTTGTGGGATAAGAAGTACGTAATGAACACTTGGCTCTGGCATATAGTTAACGCCGCCAGTCGCCCACTCGACAAACTCTTCCGGTTTCATCTTTTTATTCATTTCATTCTTTGCTTCATAGTCTCGCTCTAATATAGAAAGTAATTGCTCTTCCTCTTTTTTAATAACGCTCTCATACCATCCTGTCATAACGGCGATTAAATGGTCCTTTAGTTCTTGTATATCACTATTACATATAAAGCTAATATACGTAGAGAAAAACTGATGATCCTGTGTCAGTTCCTTTAATTTTTGTATTGCAGTTACGTCTCCATTTCCTGCTAAACGTCTTTTTTCTTCATACTTCTCTCCTACAAAGGGTAAACATATATACTTTAAATCTTCTTCTGAAAGCGAATCGATATTCGCAATAAACTGTGATAGATTTTGAAAATCTCCTTCATACAACAACTGAAGCAGCGCTTTCCACGTATTATGCTCTTCTACAAACTGTAAGTGCTCCCTCATTTCTTCTGTTAATGATTGTCTAATTTCTTCCCATTCGCTTTGGGATTTTTCAAGTGTGTCTATTAACCTTTTATGAGTAATTGCCGCAATACCAAGTGCACATTCGAAAAGTATCGAATACTTCATTTGAATATGGTACGTTTCCCTCTTTCTACTCGTTACATGAAAGACTTCCATTTGATCCCCTCCTTATTTGCTATATATTGAATTCTATAACTATCGAATAATACCTTCTATATTTTTAGAATTATATTGCAATTACTGAAAACTAAAGACTATGATAATCTTTTTAATCCATACTCCATTAAAACGCCGATTGTTAAATACCTTATTAATAATGGAGGTTCCTTTTTTAGCTCTTTTATACGTTGCAGTTCATATTCTTGTTCTACTATAAGGCAGGCATATTGAAGAGAAAGGAGAATATATTACATGGAGAAAAATAATGTAGAAAGCGTATGTTTATTTTTGCAATTACTAAAGTTAAGAATACAAAAGATGTTTATTAAAAAAGAATTAAAAAAGTATACTTGGCAACAAACAGTAAAGCGAACGCTTCAAGTACATGATGCCTTACAATCTTCATTAACATCTCTTCAAGAAGCAGAGCTGGATCAACCGATTCCTTCTCTACCTGTTTGGCAACAATATATGAATATCCTTTTGCACGATGCTTATCATACAGGACAAATTATACAACTTCGGAAACTCCAAGGTTCATGGCCAACTCATCGTTCTTATTTATAAATAATGATTAAAATTGCTTAAGTTTAACATGCCACAAAACAATTGAACGCAGTTAACTGTTACATCAATTTCTCTCCCGTAATTACTACCATTACCCAAGATAAAGTAATAAGAAAAAGAGCATCGTAACAGACATAGTCTAGATACGAACCGAAAGAAGTGAAAACGTTAGGTTTTATAAAATTACTTTTATTGCTACAGATAATAAGTGGGAATCTACCGAAGGACCTTTTTATATCAATGTCCCACATTACAAAGAACTAAATGGGCCTGCTGTAGATAATGGACAATTATTTGATTTTACATTAGCTGAATAAATTCAAAAAAAGCAAATGAGATGCTAGCTCTCATTTGCTTTTTTGTAAATCTATGTTTATTAATAGTATAAAATATTAGCCCAAACCAATCGGGTATTTCCAGACCGTAATCCCCCATCTAACTTCTTCACATGCGCCGCTTATTGATTCATTTGCGCATCGTTCAATAGCTCAATTATTTCACTTAACATTTCTTCTGTAAATGCGCCTGCACTAAAGTTTACTAACGCTCGTAACGGCATGTAATTTAGCATAGCATCCATCATTTCAGAGGCATCACTATCCCCTTCAGCCATACTTGCAAACGGGCTGTCTTTTAATGCTTTTTCCATAAGCTCTTTTGCAATTGGTGCTAACATTCGGTCCGCAAATATGTCCCCTAGTAACGTATTTCGATGCACTGTTTTTTTAATTATAGTCGTTGATTGAACGAATATGTTATCTTGTAAAACAATCTCTCTTGAAGACTTTCCTACTAAAATTTCGAATTCACCTGTTTCAACATGCCAGTCCTTCAATTCAACATTATAATAAGCAAATGACCTGTTATTTAAAGTAAAACTAACCGTTTTTTCTTCTCCCGGTTGCAACTCTACTTTTTCAAATCCTTTTAATTCTTTTTCAGGACGAATCATACTACTTTCAACATCTTTTATATACAGCTGAACAATTTCTTTCCCAGCTATACTACCAGCATTTTTCACGTTTACAAGAACAGAAACAGTATCCGTATCCTTTATCTCGTTTTTATTTATTGAAAGTTTACTATACTCAAAGTTTGTATAACTTAACCCAAAGCCAAATGGGAACAATGGTTCAATATTTTTTGCATCATAATAACGGTATCCAACGAACACGCCTTCTTTATATTCTACTTTATCACCTTCACCCGGGAAGTTTAAGTAAGAAGGATTATCGCTTAAAACTTCCGGGAATGTTTCTGCTAGCTTCCCACTTGGATTCGCATCACCAAATAATAAATCAGCAATTGCTCCGCCTAATGCTTGGCCACCTAAATAGCCTTCAAGTATTCCTTTTACTTTACCTATCCATGGCATTTCAATTGGCGCACCATTACTTAAAACTACAACGATATTACTTTGAACTTCAGCAATAGCCTCAATTAATTGCACGTGATTTTCTGGCATTTGTAAATGTTTTCGATCAAAGCCTTCTGATTCATAACGATCTGGAAGCCCAACGAAAAGGACAGCTGTATCTGCGCTCTCAGCTATTTTTTTTGCTTCATTAATCAAGTTTTCATCTACGTCATCGCTTGCAAGATCATAGCCTTGTGCAAATAAAATGTTCGTTTTTTCACCTGATACCATTTCAAGTTCTTCAAAAATACTTTCAAGCTTTGTTGGATTAATATGAGAGCTTCCGCCGCCTTGATAACGTGGTTGCTTTGTAAATTCTCCAATTACCGCTACCGTCCCCTCTTTTTTTAGCGGAAGAATGGAATCTTCATTTTGTAACATAACCATACTTTCACTTGCAACTTCCCTTGCAAGCTGATGATGCGTGTCCTTACTATACGTAGCGTTTTCTAATTGATTATCATAAGCTTTAAAAATAATGTAAAGAAGACGCTCAACTGCTTGATCAAGCTTTTCTACACTTAGCTCACCACAATGCATTGCATCAATAATTTTCTTCTCACCAATTCCAAAGCTTGAAGGCATTTCTAACTCTAAACCGTTCGCTAAACTTGCAACACGTTCATTTACTGCGCCCCAATCAGATACGACAAAGCCTTCAAATCCCCATTCATCTTTTAAAATATCATGTAACAAATAGTTATTTTCCGAAGCGTATTCACCATTTACTTTATTGTAAGCACTCATTACTGTCCAAGGCTGTGCTTCCTTAATAACATCTTCAAAGCTTGCAAGGTAAATTTCACGTAAAGTTCTTTCATCAACAATTGCATCTACAGACATTCTGCGATGCTCTTGATTATTAGCTGCGAAATGCTTTGATGACGTTCCAATGCCTTGACTTTGGACGCCTTTAACATGATTTATAGCCATTTGCGATGATAAATACGGGTCCTCTGAAAAATATTCAAAATTTCTTCCGCATAGCGGTGAACGTTTAATATTTGCACCTGGTCCAAGGAGAACACCTACATGTTCAGCCTGACATTCTTCTCCTAATGCAACTCCTACTTCATGTATTAAGTCTTTATTCCATGTACTTGCTAACCCTACTGCTGAAGGGAAACAAGTCGATGGAATACTGTTATAAATCCCTAAGTGATCTGCTCCCTCTGCCTGTTTTCTTAGACCATGTGGTCCATCAGTTACCATAATTGATGGAATCCCTAATCGTTCAATCCCTTTTGTATTCCAAAAGTCTAATCCAGAACATAGACTTGCCTTTTCTTCTAGCGTCATTTCAGAAATGATTTTCTTTATATCTCTTTTCATGATAGCCCTCCTAAAAAACATATAAGTAAACGCTTTCTTAATGATATTATAGTTATTATCTTTCAGATATTATGGTATATTTTTTAGACTACTTGTAAAAATTTTAGCCGTTTTTTAAAGAATAGAGGTTAAAATAATGAATTGCTCCAAACGAGAAGATCTATATTATATTTGTAAGCTAGTCTTTGATCTACATAAAACACCTATCTATTTTCTTACTAACAAAGGAGATTTAGTATTTGAAATCTCGTCCAATATTCTGCATAACCCTATGTATTCTTCCAAAGAGGCAATACTGAATGAACTATATAAGGAACAGCCTTCCTATACTTTTCCGTCACTAGTAGAGACCGCCTTTCTCGAAAACTTTTTCGCAATTCATCTGCGTTTGAACGACCAAATTAGTGGGAATATAATTGTTGGACCAGTCCTTTATTCCAGGCTATCAGAAACATCAATTAACGGCATTGTTAATGATCTTCAACTAAAAATAAACAAAGAAGAAATGATTCGATATTATCGTTCTCTACCCGTATTAAATAATATGAATTTTTTAAATGTAAGTTTAGTGCTTTATTACATGCTATATCAGAAACAGTTGGACATAGCTGATATACTGCAAAAAAACATGCTAATAAAAAAGGTGGAATTCGAAATTGAACAGCCTGATGTACATATATCAGAGCAACGACAAAGTACATTAACTCATATCGATCCACTAGCCGAGAGGAAAATATTTGAATGTATTAAGCAAGGGAAAAAGGAGGAGTTAATTAAAAATCTAAGGAGATTACCTGAATCAGGAGAACTTGGGGTGTTATCAAAGACAAGTCACCTGCGAAGCCAAAAGAATTCTGCCATTGCAGCTATTACACTTGCAACTAGATCTGCTATTGAAGGCGGAGTTTTCCCTGAAATCGCATATACTATTAGTGATTTATTTATACAAAAACTCGAAGAAATACATAAAAATGAAGCAATTCCCCCTTTTTTAGAGAATGCTTTACTTGAGTTTGCAGAACGTGTCAAAAATAGTACAATGCAGCAACATTCAAAACATATAAACGTATGTCAAAATTATATATTCACTCATCTTTATGGTGATATTACACTAAATATCCTTGCAGAAATAGTCACATTAAACCCTAGTTATTTATCTTCCCTTTTCAAAAAAGAAGTTGGAATTTCTTTAAATGAATATATTCAGCGTGCGAAAGTCGATGAGTCAAAAAAGTTAATGACATATACGAGACATTCTATATCCGAAATTTCTACATTACTAAATTTTCACGACCAAAGTCATTTTACAAAGGTATTTAAAAAACATACTGGTATTTCGCCTAAACAATTTAAAAATGGATGCAGTTATTAGTTATCCTTCGTTCCGTCAATAGATTTAATTTGTTGCTTTACATTCCTAATACATATACTTTATAAAGCGAAAACACTAATTGTTAGTACATTAATTGAAATAGATGAATGCTAAACATAATTCACATTCATCATAACTCCTGATCATAATCCAAATTTGGAAGAATAGAGGCTTTTTTATATACAAATAATAAGCCTCAAGGAGTTGTTGACATGCATTTCATATTAAATATGTTAGGGATTTTTGTTGTAATATTAATCGTCTTCCTTTGTTCGCCTAATAAAAGAAAAATAAAATGGAGACCAATCGTTATTCTAATCATATTGGAGCTTTTTATTACGTGGTTTATGTTAGGCACCAAATTGGGCAGTATTATTATTAATAAAATTGCGTCATTTTTCAGTTGGCTACTATCGTGCGCGAATGAAGGTATTCGTTTTGCATTTCCTTCAGCTATGGAAAATCAAACAGTTGATTTCTTCTTTAGCGCCTTACTTCCTATCATTTTTGTTATCACTTTTTTTGATATCCTTTCCTACTTTGGAGTCTTAACTTGGATCATTGATAAAGTTGGTGCACTTATTTCTAAGATTTCTCGTTTACCAAAGTTAGAAAGTTTCTTTTCCATTCAAATGATGTTTTTAGGAAATACGGAAGCACTTGCGGTTGTTCGTGATCAATTATCTGTTTTAAAAGAAAATCGTTTGTTGACTTTTGGAATTATGAGTATGAGTAGTGTCAGCGGATCCATTCTTGGTGCTTATCTATCAATGGTTCCAGCAACATATATTTTCAGCGCTATTCCTTTAAACTGTATTAACGCATTAATTTTAGCTAATGTTTTAAACCCTATTGAAGTTACGAAAGAAGAAGATGTTGTTTATAAACCTTCAAAAAATGAAAAAAAAGATTTCTTTTCTACTATTTCAAACAGTATGTTAGTCGGAATGAATATGGTAATCGTTATTTTAGCTATGGTAATTGGATATGTAGCTTTAACAGCATGTTTAAATGGTATTTTAAGCTTTTTTGTAGCAGGTTTAACAATTCAAAAAATCTTCTCCATTATCTTTAGCCCCTTTGCTTTTTTACTCGGTTTAACAGGTAAAGATGCTATGTATGTAGCTGAATTAATGGGAATCAAAATCACAACGAATGAATTTGTTGCCATGATGGATTTAAAATCAAACTTAAAGTCTTTACAACCGCATACGATTGCTGTTGCAACTACATTTCTAGCCTCTTTTGCTAACTTTAGTACAGTAGGTATGATATACGGAACTTACAATTCATTATTTGGCGGAGAAAAATCATCAATAATCGGTAAAAATGTTTGGAAGCTTCTTGTTAGCGGAATGGCTGTTTCCTTGTTAAGCGCTATGCTCGTGGGGCTTTTTGTGTGGTAAATCAATACTTATAATAACGAAAGACACCTAAATGAAATTGGGTGTCTTTCGTTATTATTTCACTTTTTCTTTTATAATTTTTATCCCCGAATCTGTCCATTCCCACGAATCACATATTTTGTAGAAGTTAATGCAGGAAGTCCCATTGGTCCCCTTACGTGTAGCTTTTGCGTACTGATGCCAATTTCTGCGCCAAATCCGAATTCAGATCCATCCGTAAAACGAGTCGATGCATTATGATAAAGTGCTGCGGCATCAACGGATGTGAAAAACTTGCTGACGTTTTCCTCGTTCTCTGTAATAATCGCTTCGGAATGCATGGATCCATACGTATTTATGTGATGAATCGCTTCTTCTACTGTAGAAACGACTTTAACTGCTAGCGTGAGAGATAAAAACTCAGTTTCCCAATCCTCTTCTGAAGCGAATGCAATAGAAGAATCAATTGCCAATGCTTTCTTATCACCACGTAGCTCCACGCCTCTTTCCTTCAATAAAGAAAACAGTTCGCTACCAAATTGCTGCGCCCACTTTTCATGAAGTATAATCGTTTCAATTGCATTACATACAGATGGACGCTGCGTTTTTGCATTTATAATAATATTAAATGCCATTTGTTTATCCGCTGTTTCATCAATGAAAATATGACAATTTCCCGCACCTGTTTCAAGTACTGGAACAGACGCTTCTCTTACTACAGTATCGATTAATTGCTTGCCACCTCTTGGGATAAGAACATCCAAGTAGTCATTTAATGTAAATAACTGCTTCGCGCTATCTCGCGTCGTATCTTCTATGAGCTGTACACTTTCTTGAGGCAAGCTCGTTTGTTTGAGCGCTCGGTGAATTACAGCAACGATCGCTTTATTAGAATGGATAGCGGAAGAACTACCACGCAATATGACTGCATTTCCTGTTTTCAAACAAATTGTAGCAGCATCTACTGTCACATTCGGCCTTGCCTCGTAAATCATCCCGACAACACCAAGTGGTACTCGCATCTCCTGAATAGATAGTCCATTTGGTCTTTCCCATGCACTTACACATTCCCCAACAGGATCACGTAAATCAATTAGCTGCTTAATTCCCTCAGTCATATCAATGATACGTTGTTCATTCAGCATAAGACGATCAAGGAGTGACTCAGAAAATCCTTTTGCCTTACCTTCTTCAATATCCCGTTTGTTTTCCTCTACAATATAAGCTGTTTCTACTATCAACTGATCAGCAATTGCGGTAAGTGCTTCATTTTTTTGATTTGTAGATGTAAGCACAAGTTCTCTAGCAACCTCTTTCGCTTTTTTCCCCTTTGCCAACACTTCATTCATTTTTATTTCCTCCTTTTTAAAGGTTAATCCGTATATTATTTGAGAACCATTTAACACGAGTATCTAAAACTTACCTGCCCATTCAAATTTGCGTGCTCTCTTTTCTTAAAATGAAACCCAATGATCTCTATGGATGACTTCATAATTATGCCTTTCGCCTCTTGCTTGAATATCTTGGCTTTGCATACCTTTTAAATTCCTTAGTTCCTCCGCGCTATATGTGCATTGTCCTTTTCCTATTACGCGCCCTTGTTGCGTAATTACTTCCACGACTTCACCCACTTGGAAAAATCCTGACACATTTGTAACACCAGCAGGAAGAAGGCTCTTTCCATGTTGAATGATAGCAGTAGCTGCTCCGGCATCTACTTCAATTTGACCGCTAACAAGCGAATGCAAGGCGATCCATTGCTTGTTCATTTTAATTACTTTTTGAGGAGCATTACCGATATACGTTCCATCACCTTTGCCCTTCAAAACATCTAAAAACTTTTCCTGTCCACGTCCTGTTCCGATAAATACACTCACTCCAAGAGATAGCGCCGTCTTTGCAGCATCGATTTTTGATTTCATACCGCCAGTTCCAAGTTTTGAACCAGCATCTCCAGCAAGAGAAGCGATTTCTTCCGTAACTTCAGGAAGAAAATAATATTTTTTCGCATCTGTATTTTTTTGAGGATTTTTGTCATATAAGCCGTTCACATCCGTAAAAATCATAAGTATATCTGCCGACACAAGTCCGCTTACTAAAGCTGACAGCATATCATTATCACCGAACGTCAGCTCCTCTAAAGAAATGGAATCATTTTCATTGATGATAGGAAGAGCGGAACGGTTTAGTAGCTCTCCTAAAGTAGCGTAAGCATTACTGTATTGTTCTTTTCTAGAAAAATCACTTCTCGTTAATAAAAGTTGTGCAGTAACAATATCATATTTACGGAACTCCTCTGTGTACGCCTGCATTAATAAACTTTGTCCGACAGCTGCTGCAGCCTGTTTCCCTTTAGTTGTCACTGGTCTGCTAGGATACCCAAGAGCAGAAAAACCTGCTGCGACGGCTCCAGATGTAATTAACAAAACTTCATGCCCTTCCTGTTTCAGTCGTGCCAATGCGGCAACGTGATCTGAAAGTTGTTCTTTAGAAATGCCTCCATGACTATCTGCCAAGGAACTACTCCCTATCTTTACAACAATTCGTTGTTTTTTCACTTTTGTAACCCCCAAGTCTAAAATCAAAGTTTTTATACATTACACTTCTATTCATTCAGTTTGCAGCTATATTTATTCTCATCCATGCTGCCCTGTAGTATGAAAGAGCAAAATAAAAATGACCGCTTCGCCCTTAATAAAATAATAAGGACGAAACGGTCATTGTTCCGCGGTACCACCTTGATTGATATACATAGATATCCACTTGACGCCTATAACGCAGGCGAACGCCTAAACTTTCATTTAAGACTCAGGGATAGGTTCGATACATTCTATACGAGGAATCTTTCAGCCGGTGAATTCCACTCTCTTTCGTAAGAAGACATATGTACTAATTCCCTTCAACGATTTTCGATCTGATTTTTTTATATTATGCGATATAGTTCGATTCGGTGTCAAGAGGTATTTTTAAAAATAAATAGAGCCGCAAGTTACTTGTATGAAATTATCGCCCTACTGAATGAAAATAAAAATTGATATAAGTTTAACTCATATTCATAAGCATAAAACCTTAAATTATAGTGTATATATTTACATAATGTCGAATATAATTAATTTTTATCTTTTAGTGTTGCAAAAAGGAATATATTCTCTTAGAATGTTTCTTTATATTGCACAGGGATGTTATTTTTATTCTAAGATAATAATATCAAACCGATATAATTAATTATAAAAGGAGCAAGATCGAGTTATTATGAACAAACAAATTGGATTCATCGGATGCGGAAATATGGGGATGGCTATAATTGGCGGTATGATAAACAATAATATAGTATCTTCAAATAAAATCATGTGTTCAGATTTGAACACTATGAATTTAAAAAATGCTAGTGAAAAATACGGGATAACTACAACTACTGACAACAATGAAGTAGCTAAAAATGCTGATATTTTAATTTTATCAATCAAACCAGACTTATACTCCTCCGTAATTAATGAAATAAAAGAAGTGATCAAAAACGACGTTATCGTCGTAACAATCGCTGCAGGGAAAAGCATTAATAGTACTGAAGATGCCTTTGATAAAAAATTAAAGGTTGTGAGAGTAATGCCTAATACTCCTGCTCTTGTTGGAGAAGGAATGTCTGCTTTATGCCCTAACGAAATGGTTACAGAAAAAGATTTAGAAGATGTACTAAACATTTTCAATAGTTTTGGTCAAACAGAGATCGTAAGCGAAAAATTAATGGATGTTGTAACATCTGTAAGTGGTTCTTCGCCAGCATATGTATATATGATTATAGAAGCGATGGCAGATGCTGCTGTACTAGATGGTATGCCAAGAAATCAAGCATATAAATTCGCAGCTCAAGCTGTGTTAGGTTCTGCAAAAATGGTATTGGAAACAGGAATACATCCAGGTGCATTGAAAGATATGGTTTGTTCCCCAGGCGGAACGACAATAGAGGCTGTAGCAACATTAGAAGAAAAAGGCTTGCGAACAGCCATCATTTCAGCTATGCAACGTTGCACGCAAAAGTCTATTGAATTATCTAATCAAACTAAAAAGTAAACACTAATTACAAACTGTTTTTGACTATATACACATGTAGTTTACATCCCCCTATTTTCGCCAAAAGATAAACGGACAAATTCATAAATGATTGAGTTTGCCCGTTTTGTTTTTATTATATTAAAATAATTATATTCAAATCCTCTTTTTGGTTTCTATTTCTATACCTTCTCTAAGAATGTTATGTTTTCCATTCATTCACTTTTATACACACCTAACTATGACTGTGTAATTTTATTAGATACAAGTAATTTTTCAATACATATCGGTAACATATCGAATAGCGTTTCAAATGCGTAATTTACGTCTAGACGCTCTGTCCATTGATGTGCATCTTTTCCTACCGGCCCCATATTTAATACTGGAACGTCAAACTCTTCTAATTCCTGAAGTGGAATTGAATATCCTTTATCCCATAATGGCATATTGTCTACAAGAGAACTCATTGAATCCAATGGGTTCTGTAAGCCCACATAGCTTAAATCTGAAATTCCTCCAAAATAATTTTGATTTTCAAATGTAATGCTATGATTGTATTGGGCATACTTTTCCATTTCTACAACTACCTCTTTAATGAAAGGATTGTTGCGTGAACTCACAGCTGGATAGTACGGCGGAGCGAAGAAAAGTACAATCATCGGCGCTTTTTCTTTACATAATATAGCTAATTTATCAACTAAATCGATTGTTACTGCACGATCATCTTTATCTTCTCTATTTTTTATAATATTAGATTGAATATCATTTATTGTCTCTTTTCCATGTTGTTCAATTGCATACGCGATAAGCTCTTCATACGTTAATACATTTACTTTAAGATTAGGAGGTATGAACGGATTATATTTAGAAAAACGATATGCTTGCTTCTCGTAAGACTCTTCGATTTTCTCTGCTACTTTCGTTACTTTTTGACGCAGCAACGAAACGACATCTGTCATCGATTTTTCTAGTAAAAACAAATTAAATAGTGTGACTGCACGATGCGGAATTTGTACAGAATAGTCCTCTTTTAAGTCTCTTTGAAGCAAGTTAGTTGGTGGAGGACTCGCTTCACCATCTACAATATCACAAAGGTCCGTATTCAACTCTAATTCTGCTGTTAATAATGCAGCCATATAACTCCCATTTAAGCCTGCAAAAGGTTCGCCTACATGTGTCTCTTTTCCATAGCAAAGGAAACCAGGTAACACCTTCCCAATAGAACCAGTATAAATATACTTATTTTGGTCCCCAGGATGCCTTGAAAACATAGGCTCTGAATTTAGAACCGTTTTAAATTCTAAATCATGTTCTCTTGCTAAATCTAATAATCTCGGAACAGCTGCTCTCATCCCCACGGAGTTCACTTCTTCATCTGGAACAGCTAATAAAAGAACATTCCCATCAAATCTTCCTTCACAAGCTTGCTCAACCATTGCCATTTGTAAAGCTAGACCACATTTCATATCCATTGTCCCTCTACCAAATAGCCAATCTCCCTGTTCTATATCTTCACGTACATGATCTGGTAGTTCATCTTTATGGGAGTAAAACATAGATGTTAACTTTTTAGGATGAAATGCCTCTTCTTTCCACACTCCATAATCTTGTACATCTACAACATCAAAATGACTAACAAGAATTACAGTATTTTTCGTACTATCACTTTTCTTTACTAGAGCGGTAACAAAATATCGTCCATCCCCTGTCGGATTTTTTTGCAAATGATGCGGATTTTGTTTGAAATACTGTAAGTCAGATAATTGTTCTACAACAAAGTCTGGTAATATAACTTCAGCTTCTGAACCTGTAATACTAGGAATTTCAACAAGATTGCTTAATAACTGAATCAATTGTTCTTTTGATTGCCACTTTGACATAGTAATCCCCCTATTTTTCCGCATTATGAAAATCAATTCCAATATATGAATAAAAAATGACGACAGTTATCAAAATTATAATTCTGATGTACTGCCGATTTTTATTGAAATTTCATGAGCTGCTTCTTTTACCCTACTAATAAGAAAAAATAGTCGATCATCATTAATACGATGACTAATTAACCCAACACTTAATGCTCCTACTACTTTATGATTGAATCCGATAATAGGTGCAGCTACTGAAGCTGTCCCTTCTGTTTTTTCACCATAACTTACAGCATATCCTTCATTTTCTATTTGTTTTATTTGAGTAAGAAGAATTTGCTTTTGTTCTGGTAAAGAAGAAAGTAATTGTTCTACAATGTATTCCATTTCATTCGTTTTCATATTGGCAAGCATCGTTTTATTTGCGGCGCCAATCGAAAGTGGAATCTGTTCCCCTAAGTTATCGATAACCCGAATTTTTAAAGGGCTATCAATTCTTTCAATAATAATAGAATGAGTTCCATTTGGAATGTTCAAATAGACACTTTCTTCCACTTCAGCGGCCAATCGCTTCATCACTTCCCTTGCAACAGATCTATAGTCTACCTTCTCCAATTGACGTAATCCTATTTCCATCCACATTGGCCCAATCTTGTACTGCTTTGTTTCTGAAATTTGTGTAACTAACCCATGCTCCATTAGAGAATTAAGTAACCTATGTACTGTACTAACCGGAAGATGTGTTCCATCAGCTATATCAGAAATAGCCCAATACTCTTTTTCATTTGTAGAATTTAATAGCTTAATAATACTTATCGCTCGATCAATGGACTGTACCATAATTCGCCTCAACTTTACTTGTAGTATGTTTAGCCTAATTAACTATCAATTTATCAAAAATTCAAACTGAAATCAATCAATTTATTTAATTTTCAAAATAAACAAAAGATACGCTATCAACATTTTGAAAACGCAAACAAAAAAATATTGACTTTTCTTTTTAATTATCTGAAAATTAGAACAAGATTTCACATCACGGAATACATTCCATAATACGGAAAAACATCAATTTTCATACTACCAATTTTGAAAGTGAGGAAAACAATGACGCAAGTAAACAATACAAACAATGAATTAAAGCGCACAATGAAAAGTAGACATTTATTCATGATTGCACTCGGTGGTGTGATTGGAACGGGGTTATTTAACGGATCTGGTTTTATTATAAGTAAAGCTGGACCTGGCGGATCCGTACTTGCCTTTATGGCCGGTGGATTATTAATGTATCTCGTTATGCTATGTCTTGGTGAGCTTGCTGTAGCCATGCCTGTCTCAGGTTCTTTCCAGGAATATGCAACCAAGTTTATTAACCCTGCAACTGGGTTTACAATCGGCTGGTTGTATTGGTTAAGCTGGGCGAATACAACCGGTCTTGAATTTACAACTGCCGGTATTACGATGCAGCGCTGGTTTCCTGATATTCCCGTCTGGGTTTGGTGTTTAATATTTGGCGTTACCATATTCACTATAAACGCATTATCTGCTCGTAGTTATGCAGAAACAGAATTTTGGTTTTCAAGCATTAAAGTATCTGCCATTATCGCTTTCATTATTCTTGGTGGCGCCGCTATGTTCGGTTTTATTGACTTAAAAGGAGACGAACCAGCTCCGCTTCTTTCAAATTTCGTAAATCACGGTGGTTTATTCCCGAATGGACTTGCCGCTATTCTATTAACAATGGTTACGGTCAATTATTCCTTCCAAGGTACAGAACTTGTCGGAATCGCAGCTGGTGAAAGTGAAGATCCAGCAAAGACTTTGCCTCGTTCTATTAGAAATATTATATGGCGCACGATGTTTTTCTTCGTTTTAGCAATTTTTGTTCTCGTAGCTTTAATTCCTTGGGAAGAAGCAGGATTAACAAAGAGCCCATTCGTTGCTGTTTTTGATAATATCGGTATTCCGTATGCAGCTGATATTATGAACTTTGTTATTCTTACTGCTGTTCTTTCTGTCGCAAACTCAGGACTGTACGCCGCAACTCGCATGCTTTGGTCATTATCAAAAAATGAAATGGCGCCAGCCTTTTTAAAGAAATTATCATCACGAGGAATACCACTAAATGCTTTAATCTTGACGATAGCTATTTCTGCTTTTTCTCTTTTGACAAGCGTGGTAGCTGCTGAAACGGTTTATTTATGGCTTATTTCGATTTCTGGGGTCATTACAATCATTGTTTGGATGTCAATTTGTGTTTCTCAATTCTTTTTCCGTAAACGCTATTTAGCTGAAGGTGGAAAATTAGAAGACTTAAAATTCAAAACTCCACTTTATCCACTTGTACCCATTCTTGGTTTTGGATTGTATGGCATTATATTAGTAAGCCTTATCTTTATCCCCGATCAAAGACTAGGAATCTACTGTACTGTACCATTTATCATCTTTTGCTACACGTACTATCACTTTAAGATTAAGAAAAAAATCGCCACTAATACTCATAAAGAAACTAAAATTAGCGAAACTTTGTAATACTGTACGATACAGAGAAGACAGCACATGGATTTTACTTCATGTGCTGTCTTTTATCGTTCTTTCATTTTCTCAGGAACAATTCCCCTATTTCTTCTATACTATTGAAATGATTATTTATAGCACTTCGTGTTTTGAATTGTTCAGGAGGTTTTTGCGTTCAAGTGTTATACTCAAACGGGTCAGTATTGCTACATTCCTTTACTTTGGTTTCAAAGATGATGTCGGTATAATTAATGTAGGAAATGCTGTTAGCAATTATTATTTTTTATTGTTCATAAGTTGATGCTTTTCCTTACTATTACCACTTTGTTTTGATATATTAAATTTATACTACGTCACATTAAAAATTTAAAAATAGACAGGAGTTATATAAGATGATCAAAGGATTCGGAGGAATATTTTGGAGAACTGAAAATATTGATGTTATAAAAAAATGGTACAGCGAAGTATTGAAGATTGAAATAGAAAATTGGAATGGGACTGTGATTAAACCCGAATCAGGAACTGAGACTATCTTTTCTTTCTTCAATAAAGATGACAATTATTTTCCAACAGAACAACAAGTGATGTTAAATTTCCAAGTACATAATCTACATGAGACTATTCAGCATCTTGAACAAATTGGTATACCTCTTGAAAAGAAAGAAGAGGTTAGTGAATTTGGAAAGTTTATTTGGATTAAAGATCCTGAAGGACGACTCATCGAGCTTTGGGAGAAATAGTCGATTGTAATCATTCGCTATTAAGATAACGGATAATTTCGTTCAGCCGATGTCTTCGGCTATCCATAATAGATTCCTGTTGCAAATTTGTAGCAGGCTCTATTTTCACTTCATCATTTTCATTTAAACGCGAATCAATTATCCTTAACAGCATTTCCTAATCCTTCGTCATTACAATTTGAAATCCCCTCCTCATCAATCATCTATTATTTAAACAAAAACTCCCCTTAAATCAAAAATGATTAAGGGGAGTTTTTCATATGCGATGAAGTTATAGTTCGGATTTCACTCGAACAGAAACATTATTTTTAATTATATTTTTGACATCTTTAAAGCTAACAAAATTGTTACTTTTCTCATCCCAAAGACGGAAACGTAGTGATTGTAAGCTTGTAGCAAGCGTAATCGTTGGTACATTTTTTAACGGAAGCGTATTATTGTGTGCCTCTTCTAGTTTATAGTTAGGTACTCTTGGACTTAAATGGTGAACATGATGGAATCCAATATTACCAGTTAAGAATTGCAAAATTTTTGGAAGCTTATAAAAAGAACTTCCTTCCACTGCCGCTTTCACATATTCCCAATCTTTATCCTCTTCAAAATAAGAATCCTCAAATGTGTGCTGTACGTAAAACAGCCAAATACCTATTGAGCCTGCTATTAAGAATATAGTACCATGTACGAAAAGGAACGATTGCCATCCGATTGCCCAGCAAAGTCCCCCTATTAAAGCAACGATTAATATATTCGTCAAATAAGTATTCATACGTTCTTTCTGTCTTGCACCTTTTCGGTTAAATCTATTTTTAAGCAAGAAAACATAAATCGGACCTAATCCAAACATAACGAATGGATTGCGATATAAACGATATGCTAAACGAAGTCTAAATGGTGCAGCTACATATTCATCAACTGTAAGCGTCCAAATATCCCCTGTACCCCTCTTATCCAAATTACCACTCGTAGCGTGGTGAATAGAATGCTCATGCCCCCATTGATCAAATGGGAATAAAGTTAAAACACCCATACATGTTCCAACTATTCTATTTGCACGTCGACTTTTAAAAAAGGAATAATGGGTGCAATCATGAAAAATAATGAAAATTCGTGTCATAAATCCAGCGGCTAACAGAGATGGAACTAATGTTAACCAATAAGAAACTGACAAACTTTTATAAGCAAGGTACCATAAAATAATAAATGGAACTATTGTGTTGATAAGTTGCCAAACACTTTTTTTAATCGTTGATTTTTCAAAAGGAGCAACTTGTTTTTTTAAATTTTTAGTATTTTGTAAGGTCATTTTTCTAATTCCTTTCCTGTATGTTGCTAATTCATATTATAGCATACTATTAGTATCAGGTGTTATGTGTAGATATAATAAATATTTTACACAATGAAAATCTCTTTTTTCTTACTCATTTCTTACAAATTACTTACGTCCAAAATAGCTTCTATAATAATAAAGAAGGAGCATTTGTGCCGATAATTCGAGTTTTTTTCCAATAAATACATAAAAAAACACAGTGCTTTTTCACATCTGTGTTTCTTATTTTCATTCCAATGAAAACCAAGTAACTTTAGGATTTATACTTTTTTGATAAAAATAACAATTACATACATTCTATACTATATAATCTATGGGTTTACCATATTACTCACTATTTTCATTATTACAAGCTAAAAGTGGTTCGTACATCATTATAGCGTGATTCTCCGTTACATATTGATCTTCTATAAACTGCTTCTGTTGATTATATACTCTGCGTTGAATCACATTATGTCGTATATAACCACCCCAGTATGCAGGCTGAATGGCGTGTTCTTTTTCATAAACTTCATATTGATAAAGTTGCGGATACATTGTTCTCCATTCACCAACTAAATATTTCTCTGTCATATAAAGGTGAAGTTGATATGGTTGATCCGTGTCATTTTTAATTTGCAAATCCAAATAATTATAAGAGCACGTCGCTCCACTTCCAAACGGCTGCGTTCGCCTGGAATCAGGAAAGACATCAAAGCTATGACGATATCGCTCCGTTACTGTCAGCGGTGTATGTAAAGTCATCCAATATATTAAATTTGAAAGCTGACAAAGGCCTCCTCCAATACCTGTTTGAAAAGATCCGTAGTGTAAAACCATACCTTCTACATACCCTTTTTTCCTCGTAGGCTTACCTATTAAACGCCAGTAAGAAAATGTTTCTCCCGGTCTAATGACGATACCATTAAGTTTTTTAATAGCAATTTTTAAATTAACAACCTTATTGTTTTGATACCACATATCTACATCCTTGAGCTTCCGAAGTAGTATTGTTCGGTGCTGAATTGCTGTACATGGCAGCTTTTCTTGTTGGAACCTTTTTGCATATGTTTTTCCGTCTACTAACCACTGAATGTACCTCTTTGTAGAGTAATACCATGTCCCTACTATAATGCGATACTTAGACCGCTGCTTAGGACGTAATTTCACTATATTCATTTTATTCCCTCTCTCTTTCATATGCTGCCATTTCCGTTATTACCCCGACAATTGGTTTCCATATTCACCTGCACAGCATTGAAATACTAATTGGTGCATTCTCTTTTTCTTCAAATAAATTCTAATATACCTCTATTTCAATAAATTGCACTTTTCTTAGTTGCATAATCATTTTTTTTCAATAAATAAAGATTAAATGTACTCTAGTGAAAATTTTATTTTTTGGATTTCTTTATAATTGTGTGAAACTGCGTCGCAATATGATAAATTGAAATAAACACATTATAAATATAACGGATAATTTCAAACAAATAATAATGAAAATTAAAGGAATTCTAAAGTATTAATATATTTTCTGTAAATATTGAGTGATCATACATTACTTATTAAAACTTTACTATATGTATCAATTCTCTATTCTACAAACGAACTTCTTTATTTTAAGAGAAGCATTTTTTTCCTTTCTTGTTTTTATAAGTCTCTTCTGGAAAACTTTGCGGCAGAATCCAAACATCACTATTTACAGGACAAAACACAAAAAATTGCCAACCAGTTCGCTTAGCAAGGTTAACTAGTTGGCAATTTTTTAACGAGAATGCTTTACAAATAATTGAATTGCTTCTTCCGATACATAGAACTTCCCATTACTCTCTACAATAATACTTCCTAATTCATACTCTTTATCATTAATACGAATTATATTTTTATTAACACTTAATTGAGCTTCCACTTTATTACAATTCACTACAAGCACTGGGTTTGCTATATCCGTTTTGTCAATTGATACAGTGGCACCAATGCTCTTAAAAGCTTGTTCACTCTCTAAAAATATTTTATTTGTTACTTCTTCTAAGTTAAAGCCCATTGCTTTCGCCATCGTCTTCGCAATGTCTGTATTTTGGATTAAACCTGCTGGCTTTTGTGGTCCATAAGAGTATAAGAATACATCCTCACCTGTATGTCCTCCTGTCGTGAAACCAATATTTGCACGGTTGGCCAATATCGTAGTAAGGATTCGACCTACATCCATTTTCTTTTTTGCCGCTTTTAATTTTTCTTTTTCATCATGAGTTAGATTGTCCAAACCGTATAGTTTAGCTACACCTTCTACATTTGATAAATCAGATTTCAGTTTATTTGTAGTCCCTTCAAGTGTCATTTCCGCCTTTTTCAATGGGTCAATGTATGCAGATACAGGTTTAGTATTATATCCCTTTGTCGTATTCCTATTGCCAATAGAGATACCACTGTTGCCATGGTCAGCTACAGCAATGAGCATCGTATTACCGTCTTTCTTCGCAAATTTTAATGCTTTTGCAACCGCATTATCAAATGCCAATACATCACTAATAATCCCAATTGGATCATTCGCATGGGCTGCCCAATCTGGCTTACTTCCTTCTACAAATAAAAAGAAGCCATCTTTATCTTTTGATAATGTTTGAATTGCTTTTTCCGTCATTTGAGAAAGTGTCGGTTGCTCTGGATTTGTTACTTCACGATCCATATCGAACGCAAGGGCATTATGTGAGAAAGAGCCCCAAATTTTATCAGATTTAGAGTTCAATAATGCATCTTTTGTTTCAACTAAGTCGTATCCTTTATCTTGAATCACTTTAACTAAATCTTCACCATCTTTACGGATTCCATTTCTTTTCACAGGCTGTAGTGCTGCTTTTCCCCCGCCTAATACGACATCTATATTTTGATACACTTGCTGCTTCGCAATTATGTCAAAATGCTTGCGGTTAGCATGATGGGCAGAGAACCCAGCAGGAGTAGCATGTTGAATTTCAGATGTAGCAACAATTCCAGTTGCGCGACCAGAGCGCTTTGCACCTTCTAGAACGTTCGCAACTGGCCGCAACTTCTCCTCTTCTTTAATTGGTTTTAAGCTAGGTGAATTCACAATAGATGGCAATACACCTACATATCCTGAATTTGATTTATTCCCTGTTGCTAAAGCTGTAGCTGCTGGGGCTGAGTCTGTAATAGCGGATTCTGCTGAATATGTGCGAACACCTCCTGTTATGATTTCATCTAATGCAAGCGGTGCCCCTTTATACAAGCGAGCTAACGTTGTTGCTGAAGAGCTCGTTCCATCCATAACCATCATAATTATATTTTTTGGTTGATGCTCTACTTGTTCCACCTTAGCTTCGGCCGCCTGATCATTCATCATGCTTTCAGTACTTAATACACTTAATGTTACAGTTGATACTAATAATATCCCCTTCACTTTTTTACTCAATTTCATCATTTTTGTTCCTCCATAAACTTTACATTCATTTATATACAAGATCCAATTTCCCATTACGTTTATACAAAACTTATATATGTTCTTTTTTATTAGTTCCCTATTGTCATAAAGCTAACAACAATTACCGTCACTTTCGTTCATTAATTAAATAATGTTATATGTCACAGCCCTATATTCTCTACTATTAAAGTGTCATTATTCTCTTCATCATATAAAAATTTGTTTATCAATAAAAACACGATTAAATGAAATAAAAATTTATTGTTAAACAATAAATTACATGTTAAATTATATAGATAATAATTAAATGAGGTGCTTTTTATGAAACAAGGATCAACACTCTTTTTAAAGACGGCTGTTATTCTTATGGGAATTCCTGTTCTTGCTATGTGCATTTTTTTAGTTCCTAAAATAGGGAATTTCGCTGCAGAATTATATCCTGATATTGCATATATTAAATATCTTGTATTTATCAACTTATACGCAACAGCAATACCTTACTATTTCGCACTGTACCAAACGTTTAAGCTGTTAAACTATATTGACAAAAACAACGCATTCTCAAAATTGTCTGTAAAATCATTGAAAAATATTAAGAAAAGTGCATTAACAATTAGTGTATTATATGTATTAGGCATGCCGCTTTTCTATCTCGTGGCAGAGAGAGATGACGCCCCGGGCATTATTATTATTGGAATGATTATGATTTTTGCTTCATTGGTTATCGCTGTCTTTGCTGCCGTTCTCCAAAGACTATTAAAAGATGCTATTAATATAAAATCAGAAAATGATTTAACGGTCTGAGGTGAATAATATGGCAATAATAATTAATATTGATGTAATGTTAGCGAAAAGAAAAATGAGTGTAACAGAGCTTTCGGAGAAGGTTGGAATTACAATGGCTAACCTTTCTATTTTGAAAAACGGAAAAGCAAAAGCGATTCGATTTTCAACTTTAGAAGCAATTTGTAAAGCATTAGAATGCCAACCAGGAGATATTTTAGAATATCAACCTGAAGATACCGAATAAAAAGAGTCCTTCTCGTATGAAGGACTCTTTTTATTGCACATTACGGTGCGAAATTAATTTGACCAGTAAACAATAAGATAATCGTGATGATCCAAAATATAAAAAATGATGAGGACAGTATGAATGAAAGAATACCTATCCCCTTCTTCTCTGTTTTTTTCGTCATTATAATTATGGAAAGTATGATACCTACGCCTGTAAGAGCAATAGTAATATAATCTCCCACTATATTACCCGCATTCGCTATCCTCGTTGGAGTTATAAAAACGAATAAAAGACATAAAATTCCGATAAGTAAAGATATATAGCTTATTATACTGTACTTCTTTTTGGGGACTATTTCGATTTTCATCATAACCCACCCCTTCTGTATAGCTATGATTTCATACTAGCACGAATAACCATAATTTGGTTTTATTTTACCGCCTATAGTGCTTTTATTGAGTTAATTTCTTTTTAATACTTTTTTAAAAAAGTATATTGGACCTACTACCAGATATGCTGGGTTTGATAAGAAAGTCGGCTTCTTACCTTCAATTGCATGACCTACAAATTGAAAAATCCATCCTAATATAAATAGTGATAGCCCTAATTTCCAATTCACGAATAAAATGAATATAGAAGTGATAATCGTAGGAATACCAATAAAGTGAAAAAATTTATTCATTGGATGTTGATGGTCGTCTCGATATTTTTTAAACATTTTTTGAAAGTCCATATCTTACCCCCTCTCCATTATTAAAAATCTTATTTTAATTTGAAACTAACGAAAGTAAATTTTCTTCTACTAATGTATATGCAGGTGTACCATGAATAACCTATACAGCCAATCTTTTTAAAGAAACTAATAAAGCTCTTGAAAAAGCTTCTGAAATAATTAACCTACTACATACAAAACATAGAAAATAACCTCTACTTTTTGTATGAAAAGTAGAGGTTATTTTCAAACCATTTATAAAGAAACCTCTCTATCAACCACTATCTTAAAAAATTCCGAATAATGTGCCAAAGAATAATCCGATACATCACAAATCCCTTGAAACATGCATGTTGAAATACCTAATTCCTTTGCAGGTAATAAATCTAACTCTCTATCTCCAATAGCTAAATCAATATTGTACTTCCTATGTAAATGATCATACGCTAAAGAATTCGGTTTTCGAGGGAAACCATCGTCAATTGTAACCATATCGACGAAATATTTGTCCCATCCGTAATATTTTAAAATTTCCATAACCCCTGCTTTATGTTTATGGGTCATGATTACATTTTTATCTGCAAATTTCAAAACCTTTTCGACACCAGCAAAAGGCTTCATATCTTTTGGAGTAAATTTCTTCTTCAAAATTTTAATCTTTTCTTCCTGCTCACATGAAATATTATAATAATGAATTGCGTGAGAATATGATATTTTCAAGTTTTTGTATATTTCTTGTTCATCTACTGTATCACCTAATATTTCAGAAAGCATCTTCGTATATGCAGGATACGTATCAAATAACGTCCCATCAAAATCCCACAAAATATTCATTGTATTCACCCTTCTATTTTCGAATCATTGTATGACTAAATCCGCCCTATCCTTCGGCAATTCCATTTCTAAATAATACTCCTCTGCTTTCCAATACCTGTTTTGAAACTTTGAAAGTTTCTTTTGTGTCTCTTCGCTTTCACGCTGAAACCTTGTTTCCCTTGGACAGTCCAAATACACCATATAATGAAAGAAATCTCTCCATTCTTTTCGCTGTAGAAAAACTCCTTCAATTACAATTACACCTACAATAGGGATCTGGACTTTTTTCATTTCACATGAATCTGTATCATCATAATAGAAAGGCAATTTCAATTTCGTTTCATGTTGTAGCTTTTGAAAAAATTTCTGCCGCAAGTATGCAATATCCCACTGTAAATAATAGTACTCATACCATTCTTCATATCCTGTATGATAGCGTTTATTACGCTCCACTATATGATCATCAATATGGAAAATATGAAACGGAATGCCTTCTTGTTTCATATTTTCTTTTAATTTTGTTGCGAATGTTGTTTTTCCTGAACGACTTAAACCATCTATTCCGATAATGAATCGGTTTTCTCTATGTTTCTTCATTATACTTATAATTTCACTCGTACTCATTGCTTCTTCCACTCTTCTTTTAATAAAGAAAATAAAATGGTATCATGAGCAACTCCATTTTGAATCATATGTTTTCGAAGTAATCCCTCTTCTTGAAACCCTGCTTTTTTTAGCAATTTTTGAGAAGCTTCATTTTCCACATATACGACAGCAGCGATTCTTATGAGCTGTAACGTTTCAAATCCGTAAGTTAAGATGGCTTGTAATGCTTCGGATGCATATCCCTTTCCCCAATATATATCATCTAATTCATAACCAATTTCAGCTCGTTTATGATGATTGTTAATTAAATGAAATCCGCACGTTCCGATTAATTGGTCCGTCCCCTTTTTCTCTATTCCCCAGCGAAACACATTGCCTTCTTCATAACGATTTTTAAACGTTTGAATCGTTGTTTTCGCTTGCTCAATATTTTCGAAAGAATCCATTCCGAAATAACGTATAACAGATTCTTTCGAAAAATATTGGAACATCATTTCTGCATCTAATAGTGTAAGTTCTCTTAAAAGTAAACGTTCTGTTTCTAATTTCGGAAATCCCATCTCTTTTTCTCCCTCTATTCTAATGAACTGCAAATTTCAATATAATTTCCATCTGGATCAGCAATATAGGCAATTGTTTGTCCCCACGGTTTCACAATTGGTTCTACTAAAACTTTAATGCCTTGCTCTCTGAATTGCTCAATTGTTTCTTGTACATTCTCAACTAAGAATCCTAATTCGAAGTGAGAAGATTGTAATTCACCTTCTGTAAGCGGTAGTCCTGTTAATTCTTTCACGTCTTCTCGTGTATTCATCGCTAATATTGTAGATCCAGTATTAAATTCAATATATGTACCATGCTCAGCTTTTATAGGTAACTGTAAAGTATCTTTATAGAATCTTAAACATTCTTCAAACTTTTCTACATATAAAATGATGTATTTCATTTTTAAATTCATGTTACATCCCCCCTTTTGTATTCATCCCTAAAAATTCGACAAAAACTACAAAAAACCTTGTTCTTCCTACAAATGAACATAAAAAAATGAGGCCGATTTCTCGGCCTCCCAGCTTATTGGCATAAAACAGGAGATTTGGTTTGGACATAACCAGTTCGTACTTTTATTATATTTTATTTTTTCTGAATTTTAAATACTTTAAACACCTATTTATATTGAGAAAGTTTTTTACTTGCATAAAATTATATTGTTTAAGAAATGCTACAAATGGAGGTGTATACATATGGAACCAATGCTTTGTCCAAGCTGTAAAACAAATCGTACTCGCTTTAACATTCTTGAGCAACAAGTAAAACCAGTAAAGTTAAATCCTCAAACTGGTCAAGTAGAAGAAGAGTATACTAATGAAACGATGAATGCTTTTCATATGGCTTATCAAGGACCTACATACCGAGTCCAATGCGCTGTATGCGGACTTGTTGAAAACCCTGAACAATTTATTAAACCTGCTCAAAATCAGTCTTTCTCATAAAGTGAAACTTTAATCAGTGGAGGTTTTGTTCATCTCCCACTGATTATTAGCCTTCACCAATCGGGCTTTTACGGGTAGTTGATCCCCCACCTAACTTTTTTGCTTTCGCTGAATTTTGAGGTGGGGTTCTTACTGCCCGTTAATGCGGGATAAAATATTGTTAATCAGTAGTTCCTTATTTATGATTTTTTAGGTATTGTTACGGGATACTCCATCTACAATTGTTCGTTCTATACCTTGAATACACATATTTTTATTGTGTAAAAAATAGCGAACAAAAATAAAAATATATAAGAATTAAAGAAGATAATTCCCATATCCCCCTTCTTTAATAATTCCACTCTTTGTTACAATATTTCCTTTTTCAACTGTTTAATCTTCCAAGTTATATTAATAAATATATATAAATACATACAACCTATAAACCCTACCATACCTTTAAATATATAAGGAATTCTAGATTCTGATGGTCCAAGAAAACATAAGTAAAACGTTGGCATTATCGTTACAAACACAATTACAAAGAATAGTAATAACTCATTTAGTTTTTGTATCCTCGTATCCTTTTCTGAATATATATCAGGCAACTCATTTTCTTCTTCTACTTCTTTACAAAAATAATTCCATTTTGCAAAACTCGTTACATGTTTCCATCCACACATTTCATATATATCAATATATTCTTGTTGTTTTTCTTTTGAATCTTTATAATCCAATCTAAAATCCGCTTTATATACTACATCTTTCGGCTCAGTTTTCTTAAACGTATACATTACATTATACTTTTGTAAAGCCCAACCTTTTTGATGCATTTTTCTTAAAAAGTCTTCTTCTTTTTCTAAACTCCATACCGCGAAAGGTTTGAATATCCTCTTTGTCCCCATCTTCCATTCACTCCCCTAATATACTGTTTCCATTTCTTACAGATCTCTGTAACCTGTTATATTCTAGCTCTAACACTTCTCTCCCAAACGACGTTAACTCATAGCACTTCTTTCTATCTGTAGAGGCCACTTCAACAATTAACTTCTCTTTTAGTAACTTCGTCGTATTCCCATATAAAGTACCAGGACCGAGCCTTACTTCCCCTTTTGTCATCTCTTCCACCATTTGCATAATTCCATATCCGTGCATTGGTTTCACTAATGACAAAAGTATGTAATACGTCGCCTCTGTTAACGGAATATATTTTTGTGCTTTTGCATTCATTATACCTACCTCCGATACATCGTCTTATGATATATCGACTGACGATATATCATATAACGATATTGTATAATCATATTCCAAAATATACAAGTATAATTTAATAATTAAATATCCATTTCTTTAAATTGAAAAATCATACCTATTTTCAGAATAATTTGTTAAAATATAGAAACATTAACTCTTTTATAATGAAAGGAATGATACATATGATTCATACATTAAAAGAAAATATAGGGTGTGTGTTTGTTGGTAAGGAAAATGTTATTGATCTACTACTCGTTTCTCTACTTGCTGATGGACATGTACTACTTGAAGACGTGCCTGGTACCGGGAAAACGTTGCTGGCGAAAACACTTTCAAAAAGTATTGGTGGTAATTTCTCTCGTGTTCAATTTACCCCTGATGTACTTCCGAGTGATGTAACAGGTATTGAATATTTCAATCCAAAAACAAGCGAATTCGAATTAAGACTCGGACCAGTTATGACGAACATTTTACTAGCAGATGAAATTAACCGTGCAATGCCGAGAACACAGTCTAGTTTGTTAGAATCAATGGAAGAACGACAAGTAACGCTTGAAAAACAGTCTACTCCTCTTCCGAAACCGTTCTTTGTTATTGCGACGCAAAATCCAATTGAATCACAAGGAACTTTCCCTCTTCCTGATGCACAGCTCGATCGCTTTTTAATGACAATTGCAATTGGTTATCCGGCCCCAGAAGATGAGTTACAAATGATGCGACGTTTTCGTAACGATACACCATTAGAAAGTGTTACATCTGTTATCTCTTTAGAAGACATTTTAGAAGCGCAGAAACAAGTAAAAGAAATTTTCGTATCAGAACCGTTAGAACATTACATAATTAAACTTGCTCACGCTACAAGAAATCATGATTACATCGCTAACGGTGTAAGCCCACGTGCCACTTTAGCTTTAGTGCGTGCAGTTCAAGCATTAGCCTTTTTACGTGGCAGAGAATATTGTACGCCTGAAGATATTCAATTTTTAGTTCCTTCTGTTTGGAATCACCGTATCGTCTTATCAATGGAAGGTGCATTACGCACGACAAAAAATGAAATTATGCAAAGGATTTTAAAAGAAGTTGATGTACCTGTGGAGATTGAACAAGCATGAATGGTCAACGCGTTGTAACTGTACCTTTATTTTTCCAGCTTCATATTATTCAATTAACTGTGCCAGTCGCGTTACTTTTCACATTCTTTTTCCCGCAACGAATGTTTATGTTTCTCTTTTTCTTCTATTATTTATTTGCGATTTTCATTTATAAATACGTCGCTTTCATAGAGAAAAAGTTTCAAGTTATAAATGAGAAACAGACGACTCGGCTATTTCCTGATGAAACTGGACAATTTTTTATTCATTTAAAAAATGGAGCAAGCATACCACTCGTGAATGGGGTTTGTTATTTTCATTTACATTCATCTCTTATACCGCATAAAGATCAAGGAATTGAACAAATTTCAAAGACATTATTCTCCTTTCCATTTTCACAACCTGCACATTCAGCGCAAAAATGGGATTTAACATTAACTGCGACGAAGCGTGGTGTGTTTCAAATTGAACAGTTCGAATGTGTATTAAAAGATCCATTTCATCAATTGAATGTACATTTACCTATTTTTGATAAATTAAAGACCGAAATTATTGTGTATCCTTCTCCTAAAGAAGTAGCAGGTTTGCAAGAACTTCAGCAACTATTAAATGGTTCATATCGAACGAATTTTTCTTTTTACAATGATGAAACATCTATTATCGGTGTGAAACGATATGAACGTGAATCATTCCGCTCTATTCATTGGAAAGCATCTGCTAAAATGCAGGAATTACAAGCAATACAATATGAACCAGTAAAAAATTATAGCTGGACGATTTGTCTTTCTTTAGCTGCTAATCGCGGGTTTGGTTGGAGAGATGATGTAGAAGAACTTATTTCATATGCAACATATATTTGCCAGTACGCAACGAATCAGCAAATTCCGTTTGAATTGTTTATTAGTGTATTAGCAGAAGGTGGCCCTCTGCACTTACCATTAAACGAAGGACAAATGCATTATGGGAAGGCATTAGAGGAATTGGCACGTATTTCAGATGATAGTACACTTCTTCCGAAACAAGGATTTCTTCACTATGTAACGAGAAAAAGAGAACGCTCGTCTACGATGATTTACATCGGTATACAGAAGAATGAGCTCCCTCTTCTAACGCAACCTACATTTCTCATAAATAATGAAGGGATGGTGGACACAGTTGAAAACTTGGCTCTATCACGTTAATGACTTTATTCTGCTTCTCCTCCTTTCGTTATTAACAGAAAGAGATGAATTTGTTGCTATTGCTCTATTTTTAGCAACAGGCTATATTGGAGTACTTCTTATTCATAAATTCATGAAGAAACGAACGACAGGGTTTGTAATACTATTAATTATTCAAATCATCGGTTGCTCTTTCACTCTACCTTTTTCTCTTTTTGGCACAATTATGTTACCACTTTTCTTCTTTATCGTACATGCAATCGGACCTGGGTATCCGGTGCAAAAGTCGTTAGGCGGTATTTTATGGTTTGTCTTTACAGCTATATTTCATGCCCCTTTTCCACCGTTATGGAAATTATTATTATTAGTTTTACACATTATGATTACATTTTGGCAAACAGGTTCAAATCGTAATCAACAGCTATTACGTTTTACTTCTATTATTGCTATTGGAACAATTAGTGCTTTACTTATTCCGGTATTCCCTTATATTCGTCTTGTTTTTTCTTATATCGTTCAAGTTGTTGCGTTAGGATTCGGATACGCTATCAATCCGTTATTTTCGGCAGCTGCATTAAAAGAAACAGATGATTTTTGGTCGAATAAAGGGAATCTAAAAGATCCTACTATTAAAGATGACTTGGAGCCCCTTCCTTTTGATCCAACTCTTATAAATAGCATTACCATAATAGTCTGTACCGCCATCGCCATTTACATCGTTTGGAAAATAATAAAACATCGAAAACATTTAAGTTTACCAAATATACCTGTCTTTGAATCTACAATTATTACTGATAAAGAAGGAATAGGCCAAAAACGAATGAAGCGATACAAACCACCACATAATGAAATTCGAAAAGAAATTTTCAAGCTGGAAAGTAAATTATCCCCTCCTTTAAACCGGGAACGAGGAGAAACAGTTGAAGTATGGTTAGAAAGAATTCATGATGATGAAGGTATACATATTCAGAGGCATATTATTATAGATGCGTATAATGCAGTACGTTATTCAAATGGTGAAAACATTGTACTTCTGAATGAATTTAAAGAAGAGGTTCATAAGCTTTATGCGTATGAGAAGAGTTTGAAGAAAAAGAAAAAATGATGTATACAAAAAGACTCCTAGTTTTGAACTGAACCCAAAAAATTAGACAAATATATTAAGCAGCTACTAAGGATTGAACTCTGTATTGCACAGGGGAC
>NZ_JAEHBO010000149.1:0-5937 GCF_016483575.1 Bacillus cereus group sp. N12 | reverse complement strand
ATGCCGGTAGGTCCAGTAGGTCCTGGAGGTCCACCAGAAGGTCCGGTAGCTCCAGTTATGCCGGTAGGCCCAGTAGGTCCTGGAGGTCCACCAGAAGGTCCAGTAGCTCCGGTTATGCCGGTAGGCCCAGTAGGTCCTGGAGGTCCACCAGAAGGTCCAGTAGCTCCGGTTATGCCGGTAGGTCCAGTTATTCCAGTAGGCCCTATTTGAGGCAAAGGAAAGGAACATGGAAAGGGTATGTGACAATTCTTTTTAAATTTACTCATTTTTACACCTCCCTTATAAATTAATTACCAATTTATATTTATACTTTAACAACTTATGAGTAAACAGACACACGAGTGTAAGGAAGAAACCTATAATAATTACATAAAAGGTTTTAAGAGCAAGCCTTTATTTCAAATTCCATACCAAAAAGAGCGCTATATATAAGTGCTCTTCGGATCAAAGCTCTTAGTGTAAAAGAGTACGTGATACCAAAAGTAATTTTTTCATGGGCGTGAAGTATTTGAACAAACAAGCTATTTAATTACTAAGTTATCGAGATGAAAAATGGTGCACAAAGTTTTTTGTGCACCACTATATATAAACTATGTCTTGTCTTGTTAATAATATGTCTACCTCATAAAATTGTGAACAGATTAAATAGAAGATTAAATTTAAAAGAGCAAACTTTTAGGATGCTCTTATGACCAGTACCATTACTGTAAAAGGATACGTAATATCGTATGTGTATTTTTCAAAAGGTGTGAATTATTTGAACCCAAAATTAATTTGGCACAACAAAGCAGCTAGCTGAAGTAGCTAACTGCTCCGTTGTACGCTTTTAGAAGTAGCATAGGATACAACTATAGTATAAACGGATATCGAAATATTATGCAGGAAAGAAAACTAACCCAAAATTTCATTTTGTAGAAATAAAAACCCTAGTTTCCTAGGGTAATGGTATAACAGCTCAATATATTCTACTCTTTTATATTGTAACGTAATATTAAGTTAAAAACATAAGGTAAATATAACCAATTTTAGAAAATAAGAGCGGCTAGCAAAAGCTAACTGCTCAGTCTTGAAGGAAGTCTCAATCAGTACGGTTACACATAAGAGATTTCCGGCTGTTTAACAGCCTATCTACAGTATTGACGTAATATTGAGTTTTATTCAGAGAGAGAAAGTGAATAAATTTATGCTGTTCCAACTTGGTTTTGGTCTGCAACATCAGCATCAAATGTGTTTGTTGCGCTAACACCGCTAAAGGTATTGACAACAAAACCAACATTTGATGATCCTGAACCATTATAAGATTTTGTATTCTCTTTTGGAGAAACATTATAAAAATCCCCTAAGTTGAAAGAACCAGTACTATTTTGTACGACAAGGTTTGCTACAACTGAGGGCATAGTACGCACCTACTTTCCTAGAAAGTATTTAAATTAGCATATGTTGTAATCATCTAGAGGTACATTTTGATCTAAGAATTCGAAGTTATTGCTCGTGAAGATTTTAATAAAATAGTTATTTTGTAATAATCAAAAAAAATCACCTCGTATAGGTGCCGAAATAAGAGTTATTCAATTATCAAGATAATTACTTACCACCATTTTGATTTATACGTTTTAAATAAAAAATAGAACAAGGTCCTGATTTGAAAAATAGAGAGCTCTTTGAAAAGAGCTCTCCGACTAAAATTTATATTGAATATGAATACACACGATATTGTATGCGTGCTAATTAGGTAGGTGAATGTCTCATGAGATATAAAAAATTCAAAAAATCGTAATCAGATTTTCATGAGTAAATTTTTAATATTGTATGCCTTACTTGGAGTTATGGAGCATGTGATTAAAGAAAAGAGGCAAGCGGGAATTTTAACAAATAGTTATTTTATCTTAAATAAAAAAAGAGCACACATATAAGTGTGCTCTCAAATAAGAAAGGTAGAATGCTATGAATGGAAAGCTTCCATACAGTAACATATGCTTGTCCGGTTTAAATGTGAGAAGTTTTTAATAAAAACGCTATTTGAGTAGAAAACGCTTAAAAGGACCCGATTAGGGGGACGGGTCCTTTTAAGGAAACACTAAACCTTTATGGTATTACCAATAGATTACCATAAAAGGAAAGAGGTTTCCATTGATTGGGTGTTGAGAAAGCTTTTATAAAAATTTCATTTTGTATTAGTTTAAAACATAAATAGAGCACTTAATAAAATGCTCTCGTGACGAGATTATCCATTTGTAACGACTAACTTATTTTATATAGAAAGGAACACAAAATATTATACGTGTGTCCAGTCAATTACGTGCATTTTTAAAAATAAAGAGCAGCTAGCAAAAACTAACTGCTCCAAACAGGGATGTAACTCTAGATGTATGTATAGTATCGACGAAATATTGAGTTTTATTCAGGAGGGAGAGAAGTAGGCCATTAACATGAAGATGTGCCAATTCATATCCTGTAAGTACTAAATTAATGACGGGGTAGATTGAGAATGGATGATCCGATTAAGGAGATAGTTGGCGCTTGGTTTGTTGCAGTAGGGACAATTATTGCTGCGATTGGGAGTACACCTTTAAAAAGATTGAACAGCGAATTAAGAAAAGACTTGAACGTATGGGGGAATGTATTACAGGCAACGGGGAATGGTCTGGAAGCTGATGGACAAGGAGAAATATCCCTTGAATTGATTGGGAACGAAATCCAATCAATTGGTAATGTAACGGTTCTCACAGGACTCATTATAGAATTTGAAGATGAAACACAAAAAAAATTAGTGATTGCAGGAAATTGGATACAAGCATTAGGTGGTGTTACATCAATAGGTGGGGAAATAGAGGATAGTTCCAATATAGATGAATCGTATAACATTGTCGGGAATGTGTTACAAGCGACTGGTAATTCATTACAGGCAATAGGTGGAATTGATGAATTGAAAGCTAGTCGGGATAAAGTGGAGGGAATTTCGGAAGACGATGATGAGGATGGACAGCTTATAGTGATTACGGGGAGTTGGGTCCAAGCGGTCGGTTCAGTAGTTTCATTAATCGGTCAAATAAGAGAAGAAAGCCAAGAGATAGAGGAAAATAATTCATAGAAAACCTAATGAAATAATCCTTTTCTAATAAGAAAGTTACTAAAATATGAGAAAATGATATAATAATACCAATTAAACATTTAGTCCTACTGGAAGAACCAGCGGACATCAAACTATAAAGAGCATTAGTGATATTGCTCTGTAGTTTGGTGTCCGCTTTTTGTTTTTTGTTAACAAAATAAATAAGGGGTGTTTTTATATATGATGCAATTAACTTTCTTACCTAAAATTGATCGTAAAGCAACACAAGTTCGTTTAGAAGAGATTCTTGAAAATGTTCGTATTTATAGACAATTTGGGATGATTAGAAATGAGATGAAGGTCACGGCATCTAGCGAAGTAAGATATCACGGTCCAACCAATATAGTAGGAAAGCCAGCTGAAAATATCGCTTTAGCAAATGTTGCTATGAGTGAAAGAGAAGTGAAATTACAACGTTTATCTTTTCAAATTGATAAGGCATTAAGTCGTTTTAGCAAAAATCAAAGAGACATTATTGTAAAACGATATTTGGAAGATGAAGAAGTCTTTGATTACATGGTTTATAACGAGATTGGTATGAGTGAACGTACATATAGACGAAATAAATCTAATGCTTTTTATAAACTAGCTTTTGCTCTTAGATTAGAAGTATATGAGACAGAAGAGCGGAATGGGAGGGAGGATCTATGAACTTTGTTCAACCTATTCGTGATCCAGAGCAAATACAACAGATTAAAGCATACCTAAAGGGAACCAATGAACGTAATTACATTTTGTTTGTGGTGGGAATTAACACAGGGTTGCGTATAAGTGATATCTTAAGGCTTAAAATAGGTGATTTAAAGGGAAGTCACGTTTCAATGCGTGAAATGAAGACGGGTAAGCAGAAACGTATTCAAATTACCGCAGCATTAAGAAGAGAATTGAAATGGTACATTGAAGAGATGGAAGATCATGAATATTTAATCAAGAGTAGGCAGGGAAAGAATCGGCCAATAGGAAGAAGTATGGCATATAAAATACTTAGCACCACAGCAGCAGAATTTGGATTAGATGAGATTGGGACACATACATTACGTAAGACATTTGGGTATCATATGTACATGCAGACAAAGAATATAGCTTTGCTAATGGAGATATTCAATCATTCAAGTGAACGGGTAACATTAAGATATATAGGAGTAAACCAAGATGCAATGGATAAAGCAATGACTAGGTTTAAAATCTAATCATTGCTTTTTCTTTTTAGTTCGAGGATAGCATCACATACCTATCGACTTAAGAACAGAAACTTACGCTTGAACATAATATCAAATCTAGATGAGCAAAGCTATTTCAAGTGAATAGAATTCACTCTTTAAGAATACATAAAATATATACATACAAGCTTAGTCTGATCACTACATCATTAGTGAAAGTAGAATTCTATAAATTTTGGAGGAAGAGATATGCAAAAAAAGGTTCTCCTGTTCACAGATTTGGGGATTGATGATGCGTTTGCTATGCTGTACACCTTTTTTCGTAAAGACATTCAACTTGTAGGAATTGTAGCCGATTATGGAAATGTATCAAGAGAAAATGTAATAAGGAATATTAACTATTTGAAGTACATTGCGGGAAGAGAAGAGATACCTGTATTCCTTGGTGCTTCTGTACCGTTGACTGGTATATTAATTCAGTATTTTCCTGAGGTACATGGGAAAGTCGGATTAGGACCTATTATTCCCCCTGAAATTCCATATCCAGTTTATCCCTTAAATGATATTTATCAAATTATAGAATCAAATTTAGAAGATCTTACAATTATCAATTTAGGAAGGCTTTCTTCGCTAGCTACGACTTTTGTATTGAATTTAGAAACAATGCGAAACGTAAGAGAATGCATTTGCATGGGGGGAGCTTTTTTCTATCCAGGTAACGTAACTGCTGTGGCTGAAGCTAACTTTTACTCAGACCCTTATGCAGCAAACTTAATTCTGCAGCATGCAAAGAACTTGACGGTTATTCCTTTAAATGTGACTCAACATGCGATTGTTACACCCGAAATGGTCCAGAAAATCGATGCATTTCATCGGAATACACAGGATCTTGCAGGACTCATCATCAAACCCATGTTAGATTATTATTATAATTTCTACTCCAAGTCTAATCCTGGTATAAGTGGAAGTCCTATGCATGATTTTGTAACGGTGTGGTATTTGCTGAATCAAGAGGCTGTTAGTCTTTCAAGGGTACCCATTAAAGTAATTCCTGATCAAGGGGAAGGATTTGGTCAAAGCATTGCAGACTTTCGTTTTGTTACTAATCCAGGCTATAAAACGCATAATGTAGCTTTTCATTTTGATTATGAAAGGTTCAAGAAGGATATTATGGAAACGTTCCTAAAGAAGAGAGTGTAACAGACTTTATTAACTTCAGATAATACGGATTATATGAATGAAATATCACTGCACTTCACGTACAAGAATTCGACTTTTTTAGGTTAAAATTCGTCTAACATACAAAGCTTCCGAAATGTTGGCTGTATCCTATCACTATCAAGCTTACAGAATAAAATCTTCCTAATTGCTGGTACATTAAACCTTTAACTTGATGACCATGTGGTGCTACCCTATTCTATACGGTTACTCATTTTTATTATGTTGTGTAACTCAAAAGAGAAAGTGCTATGAAGCTATCAATATCAAGGGCTGTAACGTTTGGCTTAGTTACACAAAATATAAGATATGGGTAAGTGAAGAAACGGCATAAAAAGAAGCGTAGTTCGTCAAATGGAAGTAATGCTCTATTACCATCAAGTTAAGAAATTCATTGTATCCGATTAATAGTATCCGTTTTTATGTGATTGTTATTGATTTTAAAAA
>NZ_JAEHBO010000148.1:0-6008 GCF_016483575.1 Bacillus cereus group sp. N12 | reverse complement strand
ATACTGTAACGATTCCAACTGTACGTGGAGCTAATGTTGTAACTGTTTCTTTTAAATCAAGGATTGCTACAAACTCGTTTAATACAATCTTCGTACCCATAATACCACCAGCTGGGATAATATCTTGAGTTGGAATACCCATTAAGAATGCGAATGGAGCAAGTATATAACCGAAGATTTGTTGTAACGTAATAGCATGTCCCATTGCACCTGAAGCTGCGCTAATTACGTAGTTTACAACTTCCATAACACCGATGAAAGCAATCATTAATGCAGCAACGATCCCAGCTACTTTTAAACCGTCAAGCGCACCGTTAATCATTGCGCCAATAAAACTGTCTCCAAATAGAGTTCTATCAAATTTTTGAATCACTTCGTCTTCTTTTTTCGTATCAACTGGTGTTAATAACGAACAAACGATTAAGCTTGAGAATAAGTTTAGCGGAAGAGCAGCTAGTACATATTTCGCATCTAACATCATTACGTATGATGCTGTAACAGAAGCAGAAACGGAGCTCATCGCAGAACAACAAATAATAAACATACGGTTTTTGTTAAAATGCTGTAAATCATTTTTAATAACGATTAACGCTTCACTTGAACCGAAGAATACAGAATTTACTGCGTGGAATGATTCAACGCGTGGTAAACCAGTAATTTTTGAAATTGCACCGCCGACAACGCGAACGATAAATGGTAAAACACCTAAATAACTAAAGATTGAAAGTAGTGCTGAGAAAAATACGATAATTAATAATACATTTAAGAAAAAGACAAAATCTCTTTGAATCCCATTAAAGAGAAAATCGACACCTGTCGTACCAAGTTTAATTAGTTTGTTGAAAACTTTACTAATGAAAATAATGATTTGTTGACCAACCTTTGTAGCAAACATAAACCAACCGATTAAAATTTGGAAACCAATCATAATTGCAATTGCGCGGAAGTTGATTTTACTTTTGTTGTTTGACAAAGCAAAACATAAACCTAAAACGACAAGAATACCGATAATGCTCATTACATATTGCATGTAGTTGCCCCTTTCAGAAGTTCGTATAAAGTTTGTACATAAAACGCTCGTTATATTACTAAAAATAAAACAAAGAGGTTTTATGTCATACGTAAGATGTCTGACCTTTTAGAAAAGTAAAAATAAAAAAAGACCCATATGGATTCACTTTCATCTATGAGAGAAAGCTAATCAATATGAGTCCTTTTTTGCGCATAGGCTAATATTCATTAGTTTTCCCCATAGTCCAGCAATTTAAGGTTGCCGGGTAGAAACTCTCGATCCATATTATCGAGTATATATGAGGTAACATCGTCCGTATTAAATTAGTAGTAGCGTAACATTACTAGAGAACTATCGTCAATAGCTTTTTTTCTTCCAATAGAAATAGACCATATAAGTATGATAAAATGTAACGCAGTGTTATGAAAAAGAGAGGTCGGAAAATGAGTACAAAAATGACGCCACCAGTTGAAAAAAACGAGTTTATAGATGTAGTATTTGAAGATTTAACACACGATGGTGCCGGTGTTGCGAAAGTAAAGGGTTATCCTATTTTCGTTAAAAACGGACTACCAGGTGAAGAAGCACAAATTAAAATTATTAAAGTGAAGAAAAACTTCGCGTTTGGTCGTTTGATAAAACTTCATACAGAGAGCCCGTATCGTAAAGATGCAGAATGCCCAGTATACAACCAGTGCGGCGGTTGTCAGCTTCAGCACTTAACATATGAAGGACAATTACAAGCGAAAGAAAAACAAGTACGTGACGTTATGCAGCGTATCGGTGGGTTAAGCGATATCCCTGTTCATCCTGTACTTGGCATGAAAAACCCATGGGTATACCGTAATAAAGCACAAGTACCGATTGGGGAACGTGAAGGCGGACTTGTAGCTGGATTCTATCGTCAAGGAACGCATGACATCATTAATATGGAATCATGCTTAATTCAGGCAGAAGAAAACGATGCATTAATTCAAGAAGTGAAACGTATTTGTGAGAAACATGGTATCTCGGCATACAATGAAGAGCGTAACAAAGGAACACTACGCCACGTAATGGCTCGCTACGGACAAGTAACAGGGGAAATTATGCTTGTCTTCATTACACGTACAGCAGAATTACCAAACAAAAAAGCAATCATTGAAGAAATTGCAGCGAAATTCCCAGAAGTAAAATCAATCGTTCAAAACGTAAATACGAAACGAACAAACGTTATTTTCGGTGATAAAACGACAGTACTGTACGGATCAGAATATATTTATGACTTTATCGGTGACATTAAATTCGCGATTTCAGCACGTTCATTCTATCAAGTAAACCCAGAACAAACGAAAGTGCTATACGATAAAACGTTAGAATACGCAAAGTTAGATGGTAACGAAACAGTAATTGATGCATATTGCGGAATCGGATCAATCTCTTTATTCCTAGCGCAAAAAGCGAAAAAAGTGTACGGCGTTGAAATCGTCCCAGAAGCAATCGAAGACGCAAACCGTAACGCAGCACTAAACAACATGACAAACGCTGAATTTGGCGTAGGAGAAGCAGAAGTAGTCATTCCAAAATGGTACAAAGAAGGCGTAATCGCCGACACAATGGTCGTAGACCCACCGCGTAAAGGTTGTGACGAAGCGCTATTAAACACAATCATCGACATGAAACCAAAGCGCGTCGTATACGTATCATGTAACCCAGCAACATTAGCACGCGACTTAAAAGTACTAGAAGAAGGCGGATATAAAACACAGGAAGTACAGCCTGTTGATATGTTCCCGCATACGACTCATGTGGAGTGTGTGGCTTGGCTTAAGTTGGTATAATAGAAAAGCAGTTGATATAGGAAAAATCTATACCATCTGCTTTTTGGTTTACAAAAATACCATTCATAAGCGATTTTAGTTAAAATAAATATTGCTGATTTTCACAAATTATAAATTGAGAGTTTGAAATTGCATTCATAATGAGAGGATTTGAATTTGAAATGATAGATAATTTTTGGCGTGAATTACCACGACCATTTTTCGTACTTGCACCAATGGAAGATGTGACAGACGTCGTTTTCCGTCACGTAGTAAGTGAAGCTGGCCGACCGGATGTATTCTTCACAGAGTTTACAAACTCGGATAGCTATTGCCATCCAGAAGGTATGAAAAGTGTACGTGGCCGTTTAATTTTTACAGAAGATGAACAACCAATGGTAGCACATATTTGGGGAGATAATCCTGAATATTTTCGTCAAATGAGTATAGGTATGGCAGAGTTAGGATTTAAAGGTATCGATATTAATATGGGATGCCCAGTACCGAATGTAGCATCGAGAGGAAAAGGTAGCGGCCTTATTCTACGTCCAGACGTTGCAGCAGAATTAATTCAAGCAGCAAAAGCGGGCGGATTACCTGTCAGCGTAAAAACGCGACTTGGCTTTAAAGAGTTAAGTGAGTGGGAAGATTGGTTAACGCATATTTTTAAACAAGATATTGCAAACCTTTCTATTCATTTACGTACAAGAGAAGAAATGAGCCAAGTAGATGCGCACTGGGAACTAATTCCGGAAATTAAAAAATTACGTGACCGCATTGCACCAAATACGTTAATAACAATCAATGGAGACATTCCTGATCGTCAAACTGGAATGGAACTTGCTGAAAAATACGGTATTGATGGCGTTATGATTGGACGAGGAATCTTTAAAAATCCATTTGCTTTTGAAAAAGAGCCGAGAGAACATAGCAGTAAAGAACACCTTGATCTTCTAAGACTACAGCTTGATCTTCAAGATCAATATGCGGAAGTACTACCACGTTCAATCACAGGGCTTCATCGCTTTTTCAAAATTTATGTAAAAGGATTCCCTGGAGCTGCTGAACTAAGAAATCAATTGATGAGCACGAAATCGACTGATGAGGTGCGTGCGTTGCTTGATAAGTTTGAGGCAAGTGTTAACACGGCTGGAGATAGTGAAACAGTGTAACTTTTGAAAGTTAGAGCTGATGGGGTGTATCGATTTTATGAGCGTTTGTTTCAGTTTAATTAAGGTGAGCTGTATCATAAGTAAGTGAGGTATTCTATGTAAAACAGGGGGAAGAAAAGAATACAGGAGAAAATCGAAAATGGCAGGTTGATCTTGATTTTCACTGATATTATCATGTTTATTTTATTATGCCTATAATTGGAGGCCATGTGAATGTTAAGTGATCAGGCGAGATATTCTAGGCTCGCGAATATAACAAAAATAATAAATACAAAATTAGAACTACGTGAAGTATTGCAGCGTGTAACAATGGCGATATCAG
The DNA here is from genome assembly GCF_016483575.1 of Bacillus cereus group sp. N12. NCBI lineage: Bacteria > Bacillati > Bacillota > Bacilli > Caryophanales > Bacillaceae > Bacillus > Bacillus cereus group sp. N12. The sequence goes on along the minus strand of NZ_JAEHBO010000148.1, from coordinate 1,703 downwards.
AGGAGATTGTTAGGTGCAATGCTGTTGGAATTTATTTACCCCAGGAAGATGGAACATTTAGAGGGTTTGCAGGAAAACCAGAGACCATAAATGGTGTAACGCTCGATACGCAAGTAATTGATCCTGAAATAGACTTACTGGCAAAAGAAGTTATTGAAACCAAAAAAACGATCTATATTCCTGATACCTCAAAGGATCATCGGCCGGATCCTAGACCAGTTGATGCGTTCAAAATTAAGTCCTTATTAGCCTTGCCTATCTCATTCGGGCAAGAGTTATTTGGTCTGGTTTTTTTATTTGATTATGGAACTCCAATGAACTTAACAGATTCAGAAATTCAAAGTGTTGAAGCTTATGTAAATATGGCTGCGGTCGCAATTCAAAACGCAAATAATTTAACACAAAAGGAAAACCTTATTGCCGAGAAGCAGTTGTTACTAAATGTTACCCGTGATTTATCAATGTGTTCCTCGATACAGGAGAGTTTTGATAAATGTTTTTTTTACTTAGGACAGATTTTAGAGAGTAAAAACGTGGCTGCCCACCTTTTAGACCCGTTAGACAAAAAAACGATTAAAACAACGAAGTTAAGTAAGGACTGTAATTGGACAGAAGTGGATTGGATGGAAAAAGCTATGACGCCAAGATCCAAGAGGTTATTCAAACAAAAAATATAGATAGTAAGGGTCTTTTGATGATCCCATTGGTTTCAATAGGAGAAGTATTAGGGGTAATTGTCGTTGGTAAAGAGGGAAAATCTTATAATTACGATAATTCCCAAATCCAATTGGCAAAATCTATCGTTGATGCCACAGCTCCTACGTTTTCAAACTTGTTATATATGGATCAACTTGAAAGCATGGTGGAAGAGCGAACGAGAGAACTAGCTGCTGCTAATGAAAAAGTTACAAGTGTGATCGAAAGTATTACGGATGGATTCTTTACTTTGAATAATAAATGGGAATTTACGTACGTAAATAAGCATCAATATTTTCCACAAAGAAAAACAGCAAAAGATGTATTAGGCAAGAATATACGGGAGGTTTTCCCGAGTAGCGTCGACACAGTTATGTATAAGGAATTTCATCGTGCAATGTCAGAGCGAACTACAGTTCATTTCGAATTTCTTTCTATATCTGATGAATATTGGTACGAAGTTAGTGCATACCCGTATGATGATGGTATTTGTTGTATTTTTAAAAACATAACGGAAAAAAAGCAATATGAGCAGGAATTGAAAAGGTTATCAAACATAGATTTAATAGGGAAAATGGCAGCAGGTATTAGCCATGAGATTAGAAATCCAATGACAACAGTACGAGGATTTTTGCAATTATTAAAAGAAGAGAACATCTATGAGAAACATAATAATTACTTTGATTTAATGATAGAAGAACTTGATCGCTCCAATTCTATTATTACTGAATTTCTCTCAATGGGTAATACAAAGAAATCGGATTTGCAGATGTTAGATTTAAATTTAATTATTCATGATACGATTCCTTTAATAAAGATTGATACGCATAATCAAAATAAATATATTCAAGTCGATACAAATGACATTCCGGAATTACTTTTAAATCGTAATGAGATACGGCAATTATTAATAAACCTATACCGTAATGGCTTAGAAGCGATGAGCACAGGGCAAGTTCTAACCATCAGTACCTACAAGGAAGGTCAAAATTGTGTGGTGCTTGCAG
>NZ_JAEHBO010000147.1:0-6115 GCF_016483575.1 Bacillus cereus group sp. N12 | reverse complement strand
GGTATAATATATGCAACTTGAAATGGAGTCGCAAGTAAAAATGTCACAAGCGACAATGCCCCGGATGCTAAAGCATCCACTTTATAATACTCTCCAAGTCTGTAAGCGATTCCAAAAACAGCTATTAAAGCCATTATATTAAAAGTTGCACTAACTGGATACCCCAAAGCTTTCTGCCAACTTTCACCAAACAACCCTGCCATAAAATCATTATAACCTGGTATTGGTAATGCACTAATAATAAGAAAAAATGATCCAATAATTAAGAAAGGCATCGTTAAAATAATTCCATCACGTATAGCTTGCAAATGCCTCTGCTCTGCTACCTTTCCTGCTATTGGCATTACATATTTTTCTAAAAACCGTATCATCTATCCCACTCTCCTCATGGTTTCATTGACAAAGCTGCTTGCAAGATAGCCTCCCCATTACAAAGTCCGTAATGGACGGATTGAATGACATCAACAGGTATCCCTTTCCCCTTACATAGTTCTTTCATTTTCGGTAATAAATAACGTACTTGCGGTCCAAGTAAAAGTACATCTGCTTCATCGATGTGACTATTCACTTCAGAACCTGATACAGCCCAAATCTTTACCTCTATCCCTTTTGCCTGTGCTGCTTTCTCCATTTTTGTAACAATCAAACTGGAAGACATTCCCGCCGCACAGCAAAGCAAAATATTCATCCCGCATCCCTCCCCTTTTTTCTAAACCTAAGTTATGGTACATCCCTTGCTACCACTAGGTTACAAATATATATGTCTAGATTTCTAACTGTATGCCGAGCTTAAAAACAAAAATTTCTCGGTTTTCACGCTATTCCATCTATCGGTATTCTTCTAGTAAAGAGGACTCTAACTCGCTATAATAGTTCAGTATGATTTTTTTATAATAGATAGGAGGGTATATTTATGAAGGCATATCGCTTTCCACTTATTTTATTATCTTCTATCCTAATTGGTGGTTTCATTGGTTATTTCATGGGTGCCGATGCAGTTGCTTTAAAGCCACTTGGTGACATTTTCTTAAACTTAATGTTTACGATTGTTGTACCTTTAGTATTCTTTAGCATCGCGTCATCTATTGCTAATATGGATGGATTAAAACGTTTCGGTAAAATTATGTCTAGTATGGCTGGAACTTTCTTATTTACAAGTATTTTAGCTGCTATTTTTATGATTATTGTCGTGAAAGTATTCCCGCCAGCACAAGGCGTTGTATTAGAACTAACACAACCTGACAAAGCTGAAAAAGCAGTGAGTGTTGCGGATCAAATCGTCGGTATCTTAACAGTATCTGACTTCTCGAAGTTACTATCTCGTGAAAATATGTTAGCTCTTATTTTCTTCTCTATCTTAATGGGGGTTGCAACTTCAGCAGTTGGTGAAAAAGGTAAACCATTCGCTACATTCCTACAAGCTGGTGCAGAGATTTCAATGAAAGTCGTATCTTTCATTATGTACTACGCTCCAATCGGACTTGCTGCTTACTTCGCAGCATTAGTTGGCGAATTCGGACCACAACTTCTTGGAACTTACTTCCGAGCAGCAATGGTATACTATCCAGCATCTCTAATTTATTTCTTTGTATTCTTCACTTTCTATGCATACCTTGCAGGTCGCAAACAAGGTGTTCAAATATTTTGGAAGAATATGGTCTCTCCTACAGTTACATCTCTTGCAACTTGTAGCAGTGCCGCAAGTATTCCAGCGAACTTAGAAGCAACGAAAAAAATGGGTATTTCTTCAGACGTTCGTGAAACAGTTGTCCTTCTTGGATCTACACTTCATAAAGACGGCTCTGTTTTAGGCGGGGTATTAAAGATTGCTTTCTTATTCGGTATTTTCAACATGGAATTTGAAGGACCAAAAACATTAGCAATCGCACTTGTCGTTTCTCTATTAGTAGGAACAGTAATGGGTGCTATTCCAGGCGGAGGTATGATTGGGGAAATGTTAATCGTTTCTCTATATGGATTCCCGCCAGAAGCACTGCCAATTATCGCAGCAATTAGTACAATTATTGATCCTCCTGCAACGATGTTAAACGTAACCGCAGATAATGCTTGTGCCGTAATGACAGCTCGCCTTGTAGAAGGTAAAAACTGGATCAAAAATAAATTTGCTTAATAAATAAAAAGAGGATGCTCTAAACGAGCATCCTCTTTTTGTCGTTATTTGTTGATAAGTCGATATCCCTTGTCGAAACGTCGATATATTGAAAAAATCGTTGATATATTTGAAGTTATGATAGATATATTCGAAGAATCGTTGATATATTTGAAGTTATAATAGATATATCCGAAAAATCGTTGATATCTCCTCTTGCCACAAATTTGTTAAAATCTTCACAAATATTCCACACCTCTCATCCTTACTCCGTACTATAATCATGTATGGAAAAGGAGATGGAAACAATGACACAAAGCGCACCGGAATTTAAAGTTTTGCAAAGCATTGCATTTCTTGCTGTCGTTTTGCAAAGTTCCTTATTATATACAATGAATCAAGGAAATGTCTTACTTGAACAATCCCTCATTATGGGTATGCTATTTAATCTCGCAAAGTTTTCAGCACCTGCATTCATATTTATCGTTGGGTTTCACCTAATTCGTCACTATACAAAGCAATTAGTATACAAAGAATATATTTCTGAAAAAGCCACACACCTACTCATTCCTTATTTCTTTTGGTCTATTCTTTACTTATTAACAACAAACGATATTATGACATTACAAGGCGGGATAAAAAGTTTACTACTCGGAACAGCCGCACCGCATCTTTGGTACGTTATTATGATGTTCCAAATTCATTTATTATTCCCTTTACTATGCACACTATTTTATTGGTTTCAAAAACGAACAGAAAATAAAAAAGACATATATAAATATATGACCATCTTTGCTTGTCTATATTTCCTTTTAATGTGGTACTCCTCTCACTACATTTTTAATGGAGAGAAATTGACTAGTTCAACCATTTTACATTATACAGATCGTTCCTTCTTCTTCTACTCGTTCTATTTCGTTATGGGCGGAATCGCTGCTGTATCATTAAAAACTTGGCGTATATTTGTCATGAAACATATCCCGCTTATCACAATATTATTTTTCATCTTATTTTTATTCATCAATTATGAGTTATTTAGTTTTTACGGAGCAAACTCTATTCATTTAACCGTTTCTACTTATTTAAAACCGTCTATGTTTTTATATATCGTTTGTGAAATTATGATACTGTACGTGCTATCTATTACAATCGTACAGCGACGCGGTTTCTTATATAAAGCTTTACGATTTATCGGAAATTACACGTATGGTGCTTATTTAGCTCACTTTTTCTTCTTGCAACTATGTACAAAATTCCTTTCTTTATTCACACTGCAAGAAAACACAATATTATATAGCCTATTATTATTTACAATAACGGCTACAATCTCGATTTCAGCAATGGCCATTTGCAGTACACTACCACTTCATACGTGGATTACAGGACCTTCTCCTACAACAAATATAAAGTGGGCGAAGATCATACTTCGGAAAAATCACGAAAAAGTATGCAAACCATATCTTTGATATAATAGAATTCCATACAAGAAAAGAAAGTAGGATACACCTATGATTAATCAAATTGGACAAATTATGTTATATGTAAATAATCAAGATGAAGCCGTACAATTTTGGACTGAGACAGTAGGATTCCAAATTATTGCGGAAGAAAATAACGGAAAAGGATTCCGCTGGATTGAAATTGCACCGGCGAAAGAAGCAGGAACAAGCATCGTCCTTCACGATAAAGCGTTAATCGCGAAGATGCAACCTGAACTAAATCTTAATACACCTTCACTTATGTTCTTCTCAAATAACTTAGACCGTCTATATAAAGACCTTTCTGAGAAAAATGTCACAGTTGGACAAGTTGTAGATTTACCTACTGGTAAAGCATTTAATTTTGCTGATAATGAAAATAATTACTTTGCAGTAATGGAACGCAAATAAAAAAGAAGCTATCCGAAAAAATCGGATAGCTTCTTTCATTTTAAGAAACTTGTTCTGTATTCGTTTCTCTGTGCTGTATATGACTCGTAATCCAAGCAATTCCACCAGCAACAACGAGGTAACATAACAATATTAAAATTTGCATTCGTAATTGCGACCAATCTCCTAAAGAAATAACATCTTGTAATCCTCTAAGAGAATGTGACATTGGAAGAAACTGTCCGATTTTGCTAAGAACAGCTACGTTTAATTCTCCTGGGAAAGTCCCCCCACTCGTCGCTAATTGCAAGACGAGAAGTGTTACTGCCGCGAATTTCCCAACAAGACCAAATACCGTTACTAACATAAGAATAAACGTCATAAACGTAAAGGAAATAACAATACTTGATAAAACAAAGAGTGGTACACTTGCAACTTCTAATTTCATAACTCCTAGCACAACCACATCTACAAGTAGCGCTTGAATGAGTCCAATTAAATATACTAATCCTAGTTTATTAACAAAATGTACCGTTCCACTTACCTTCATATTTTGTCTACGGCCAAGCGGTAAAATATTTGACGCCATTATTCCGCCGACATAAAATGCAAGTGATAAGAAATATGGTGCAATACCTGAACCGTAGTTAGGTACGTCAGAAACTGTTGACTTCACTAATTGAACTGGCTCCGAGAACATCGTATTGCGTGCATCATCATTGCGAACATCCGCTATCTTCTCTGCGCCCTCTCCTAATTTCGTAGCAAGTTCTTTCGCACCGTCGTCAAGTTTAACAAGGCCATTCACTAACTTGCCAGCGCCATTATTCAGCTCTGTTCCACCACTCGCAAGCTGATTTACACCTTCTTGTAATGATGTAAATCCATTGCCCCACTTCGTAAATCCATCAGCTAGATTTGCCGCACCATCTGCTATCTTTTTCGTTCCAGCAGTAGCTTCATTTAACTTAACTCCGAATGTATTCATGCCTTCTTCAACTTTAAGCTGACCGTCAGCAAGCTTCTTCGCGCCTTGTGTCAATTGTTGTTGGCCATTATTTAAAGTATTTGTTGCTTTAGCTAACCCATTAGAAGTAGCAACGATTTTTTGAAAAGCAGGATCTTGCTGTGCTTCTGGATGACTTTTCATGTACTCCTCTAATTGCTTCTTCACACTACTTGCCGCATCATCCGCTTTCACTTGTCCCTCAGCAAGTTTCTCGCTTCCGTTCACCCATTCATTTGTACCAGCACTTAATTCACTAACTCCTGATTGTAAAGTTCCTTCACCTTGCGCTAGTAATTCCAAACCACTATGAAGTGATGTCGCTCCTTGACTTAGCTCATTTGCTCCCCCGGTTAAAGCAGATTGACTGGATGCAAGCTTGTCACTTCCTTCTTTCAATTTCGATGTCCCGTCACTTAAACGATCAATACCATCCGCAAGCCGATTTGCTCCATTTTTTGCATCGGTCGTTCCTTCATGTAACTTCTCAGCCCCATTACTTGCATCACTCAATCCTTGTGCCAAATCTTGAAACTTTGAAAAGACACCTTCTGTATAAGATTTCGTAATACTGTTTGAGATTTTTGTTTTCATATTTTCAACAGCTGTCGTTCCAATTTGAGCTGCTACAAAGTTTTTACCTGGATTTACTTTGTACTGCAATTGTGCCGGTTCTGGTTTCTCATCCATAAGTGTACTTACTTTTTTAGAGAAATCTTCCGGAATCGTAACAACCATATAATACTTATCTTCTTTTAACCCTTCATCAGCATTTTTTTCTGATACGAAATGAAAAGCCAGTTCCTTATTCTCTTTTAAATTTTTAACAAAGTCGTCTCCTGCATGAATTGTTTTTTCATCCATTGCAGCACCTTTATCTAAATTCACAACTGCAACAGGTAATTTATCTAATCGTCCGTATGGATCCCAATATCCAGCTAAAAAGAATCCCGAATAAATTAAAGGAACGATTAATAAAAAAATTAAAGCGATACGTCCATGTTTATGGTGCCACATCGCTTTCCAATCTTTAAATATAAGTTTAATACCCTTCATGAAACATACTCCTTCTCCGAATTTAACACCATTAGAATGGTTTAACAGATTTACTATACACGTCCATTTTCATAC
>NZ_JAEHBO010000146.1:0-6455 GCF_016483575.1 Bacillus cereus group sp. N12 | reverse complement strand
TTATATTGTTTTCATTTACTAAAATTAAAAAGGATTGCAGAATGTTGGGAACCCTAAAGGGTTTCCCAACACTCTGATAAAAAGCTCTTCATTTGAAGAGCTTTTTATATTCGCTTCATCGAAATTGTTTCACGTATACTTTGTAAATTTTGTAATGTTTCCTCTTGTCGTTGCAACGACAATCCTACATACAAAGTATCTAATAAACTTAGCTGCGCTAAGCGTGATGAACTTGCTTCCGTACGAAATTCTGTTTCACGTGTTGAAGTATAAAGTGTTATATCAGCAAGTTGACTTAGTGCTGATTTCTGATAGCTCGTAATTGCAATAATGCAAGCTCCTCTTGCTTTTGCTACTTCTAACGCTTCCAATAATCCTTTATTACTACCAGAATGAGAAATTGCAATGATTACTGCTTCTTTTGTAAGTAAACCAGCACCCATAATTTGAAAATGAGAATCTGTATGAGCAATACAAGAAATACCCGTTCTCATAAATTTATGATATGCATCCATCGCAATAATTCCAGAGCCACCATTTCCGTAAAACTCAATTCGGTTCGCTTCTTGCAAAGCTCGTACAGCTTTCTCAAGTGCGGTGTCATTTAACAAATGTAATGTATCTTGCAGTCCTGTAATATGCGAATGAAAAACTTTTTTAGCAACTGTTACCATACTATCTTCTGCTGATACTTCTTCATGAATATTTTGCATCGGTGTATGTACAATTTCACGAGCTAATGTAATTTTCAAATCTTGAAACCCTTGCAAACCAAGGTGTTTACATAAGCGGAATATCGTAGCTTCGGAACTATTCGTAACTTCTGCTAATTCAGTAATAGATTTATGTACAACATCTTGTGGATGTTTCAAAATATGTTCGGCAATACTTCGCAATTTCGGTGACAAACCGTTTAACGAAGCCTGAATCTTTCCAATCCCACTTCTTGTTCCAGGCATAGCATATCTTCCCCTTCCATTGTAGCTATATTGTACCTAATTATTGAAAGAAGAAAAACCTTTATTCGGTATCATACTATTATTTATTTGTTCCTATAAATGTTACCTTAACATATGACACACTTATAACTAGTTTCCCCCATACTTCACCGCATATAATGCAGCTTGTGTACGATCATCTACTTCCAATTTAGCTAAAACGTTTGAAACGTGCGTTTTCACAGTTTGTTCTGTAATGTGAAGCTCTGCTGCAATTTCCTTGTTGCTTCTTCCTTTCGCAATTTCGCGAAGTACCTCTTGCTCTCTTTTCGTTAACATTGAAAAAGGATTTTCTATTTCCTTCTTTACTGCGGAACGCCCCATTAATGCAGGTGTTACTTTCGGGTGAAAATTCGCATTTCCTTGATGTACTGCAATAATAGAAGCGACAAGTTGCTCAGGTTGTACTTCTTTTAATTGATAACCATCTGCTCCAGCTTCAAGTGCTGGTATAACATAATCTTGCTCTGAAAAACTACTTAATATAAGTACCTTTATCGTCTCATCGTATTGCTTTAGACGTTTTGTTGCCTCAATTCCATCCATTTTCGGCATCGATACATCCATTAGCACGACATCCGGTTTTTCTTTTTGCACGAAATGTAATGCCTCTTCGCCATTTTCCGCTTCCCCAATAATTTCAAATTCTTCTCTCGTTTTCAAAAAGAATACAAGTCCTCTTCGAACGATATGATGATCCTCAACTAGTAGCAGTTTAATCTTCAACCTTATTCTCCCCTTCAAATCGGCAATTGAATTTCTATTTTTGTACCCTTTTTTAGCTCTGTTGTAATTTGAAACGATCCCTTCATCAACTGAATACGTTCCTTCATACTTTTCAGACCAAGTGCTGATCCCCTTACTTGTTCTTGTATAAATCCTATTCCATTGTCTTCTATGTAAAAATGTAACTGGTTATTTTCTATTTTTAAAAGAACATGTACCTTTTCACACGAAGCATGCTTTTTACAATTATGTAGCGCCTCTTGGCTAATACGCCATAAAACTTCTTCTATTTCATCCCCAATTGAAACCATCCCATCAATTCGAACTTCCACTTGAACTCCTAATAACTTCCCGTAATTTTGAATTGCTTCTGCTAATCCTTTCTCTAATCCTTCAGGTCTTAATTGCCAAATTAATAGCGTCATCTCTTGTAATGCTTCTTGTGATAATTCTCCAATATAACTTAACATCTCTTGCAATTCTCTATCTTGCGTCATATTCAGAGTACCTTTCGCTGTTAGCATAATAGAAAATAACAATTGTTTTACTGAATCATGTAAATCACGTGCAAGTCGATTTCTTTCCGCTACCACTACATATTTACGTTCTTTCTCAACTAATTGAATACGTTGTATTGTCGTTCCAATTTGAAATGCAATCGCTTCTAATAACGCTAACTCTTCCTCAGAAAAATGAGTCTTATGAGGTGCAGCCACATTTAATAGACCAAATTTCTCTGATCCGGACCTAAGCGGAATTGTCGCATGATGTGTAACATCTTCTGTTTCACCCCAATTACATTCAATCGCATCTTCTATTCGCTTACATTCAATAATATTTGTCGCTTTTTCTAATCTGCCATTCACAAAACGCTCTACACACCAACAGTCTCCTTCACACATCGGCTTCTTCTCTTGCCACGTAAGAGCTGGTGGTAAGTTTTCGTCTACAAGCATACGGTGCTTTCCACTTTCATCAATAAAAAATATCCACCCTGTTTGTAAATTCATAACTTGTAACAATGTATGTAAAACTTTTTCTAACATGTCCTGTAAATTCGTTGCTTCATTTAGCAATTCCGCAATTTCTTTTAATGCTTCTAAACGATGTATCTCTTTTTCTTCAAAGTTCATTCTCATCACCAACTATCATTATAACATTAAGAAATTTCTAAATTCTATAAATAAAAAGAGCTGAATTCCTTCAGCTCTTTTTATTTATCAATCATTTTTTTATTTTCCTTTTAAATTTTGACCGCGTAATTCTTAAACTGAACAACGCCAAGTAATGAAGTTACTTTTAAACCCTCTAAGACTCATCTACATCTATAAATCAGAATTCTAAATGTAAAGCTTTATTTAATTGTCTGACAAAAATTGTTCTCCACGGATATGCTGCAAACTTTCAGTAGTAACGAACATATTCGCTGCTGGCATTTGCACTTGATGTTTATGGAACATAGCCATTAATGCAAACCTTACTTGTCTAGAAGTTTCAAAATAATCTTCTGGTTTAATTAAACCTGTAATACAAAATTCATATCCAACATATTTAAGGTTAGGATTTAAGTCTGTAACACCAACATATTTAAATGGTTCAACAGCCTCATCCTCTACTCTATACAAACTTTGTTCCAAATTTTCATTGCATATCACACATACGTCTTCTAACAATTCCTTAACTCTTGTAGGGTCTTCCTGATAACTTACCGTGATGCGTTCAATTACTCGCATCCACCCTTTATTAAAATTTTGTATCGTTCTAATCTCTCCATGTGGTATGGTAAGTAGTTTTCCTGACCATTCACGTATTTGCATAAAACGAATACTAATTTCCTCAATAGTTCCTGAATTTGTTCCATTAAAAGTAACAAAATCGCCAACGCGAAACTCTTTGTCCGCTAATCTCGCAAAGCCTAATATGACATCTTTTAGCATCTGTTGCGCAGCAAAACCAATGACAACTCCCGCTATCCCTGCACCTGCAATGATACTTTTTATATCTACAAACTGACTAATTAAATAAATGATTAGACTGATGATAATGATATATCTAAAAATAGATCGAATGACACTTTGAATCGTCTGCTCTACCTCTTCATCAAAAAAGCTGGACTTTCTAAAAAACCAATCAATAATGCGATTAATAACAAACGAAATAATGATAAGAACTAAAGCAAATAGTAAAAATCTTAATAGTAAAAACTCCCTTACATAATTAAAAAACTCCTCCGTATACGCTAATATACTCATCTATCCACTTCCTAATTTTTAAAATTTTCATGTAGAGCTAATCTATTATAATTCCTTATTAATTATCTCAAAATTTTCTTTCGTAACTTTTCCCCTGACCTTTCATTTTACTTTCTTAACTATGTATTTGTATCCCTAGTACATCTTCAACAATATAACCCTTTCATTAATCTTTCAACTTCTGATGCCCTTTTCTATTTACTATAAATATACCCTTTTTAATAATCTAAAGGGAGATTACAATAGAAATTTTTATAAACAACTTTGTAATACTTACCTCATTTAAAGGAATACATTCACATAACACCGAATCATTCATTTGATACTTTTTTCACGGAGGTTACAATTAATGGGGTATATCGAAGAACTAAGAGAAATTGTTGGATCAAGACCACTCAATTTAGCAGGAGTTGCTGTAGCTGTTTTAAATGACCAAGGACAAATATTACTACAACAAAGACGAAATGGTATGTGGGGTGTTCCTGGAGGTTTTGTGGAACTTGGTGAATCCACAGAATAAGCCGGAAGACGAGAAGTACTTGAAGAAACAGGTATTGAAATTGGTATACTTCAGTTAGTAAGTGTATTTTCAGGTAAAGAGTTTTTTGTGAAATTAGCGAATGGAGATGAATTTTATCCTATAACAATCGCTTACCTTTGCAAAGACATTAAAGGTGGCTTGCTAAAAGCTGACGGAGTTGAATCATTACATGTAAAATTTTTTGATTTAAATGGGCTACCAGAAAACATTAGCCCTTTCATAAAAAAACTAATTGAGCAAAATGTCGTCTCAATTTAAACGTAAAAAGAGGCCTTTTCAAAGGCCTCTTTTTCACTTCACTTCTGCATGTAAACAAGATTTAAAATGTCCAAGTGCATATTCATGTCCTTGCGCATTAAAAGATGCAACTGCCTTTTCATATACAACAATTTTAAATCCTTTATTATAAGCATCTACTGCTGTATGAAGAACACAAATATCAGTGCACACCCCTACAAGATGAACTTCTTCTATTCCTCGTTCTCTCAACTTCATCTCTAGATCTGTTCCAGCAAATGCACTGTATCGCGTTTTATCCATATAATATACATTCGCATCATTTTTATATTTTTCGTATACATCTTGTAATTCACCGAATAAGTCTCTTCCATTTGTACCTGCTATATTATGAGGAGGGAACAACTTTACTTCTGGATGATATTCATCATTTTCTTCATGTTTGTCGATTGCAAACACTACATAATCTCCATTTTCAATATATTGCTTCGTTATATGTACAAGTTCCTTCTCAATTTCTTGACCTGGTTTTCCGCAAGTTAAAGCACCTTTTTCAGCTACAAAATCATATGTATAATCGATATTAATAAGAGCTCGTTTCATAACTACTATCTCTCCTTCTCCTGTTTCACAATAAACAATAGAAAATTTGTTATTACGACATCGTATGTACTATTCGACATTTCAAATGAAATACCTACATTTTTCTTGCAAAACTTAACTTAATCTAAGTTTATCATAAAACAGATATACTATGACAAAACATACTGTTCCTATTAGCATGTCATGGATTTGATAATTGAGCGTAACTTCAACCACCTCGTGTAAAGTAAACCAGATTATCGAAATCATCATACTAAGCAAGATGATACGAACAAATCACTGCACACCTTCAACCTCTTTCTCTTTCTTAGTAGTAAAGAGTAATTTCTTACTATTCATACGTACTAGAAAGTGAAACAAATTATTCTCAACAACCCATTTATATCCAAATTAAAAAGTACACTACTACTTTAAGTAATGTACTTTTTATCCATAATTAAGATGCTGGCTTCGTTTCAAACGTCGCTTGATTAAAGCTAATGACTTTTCCTTTTGGGTCATTATTTTCAAACTGAGCTGCAGTAATCGTATGACTACCTGTCTCAAGTGTCTTTTCTTTTAATTGTACTGTTGTCTGTGTTGTACTAGTTACTTGATGTTTATCAGCAAATATTTGATCTACAAATACGAATGTTTCTTTATCGTTTTGAAAATTAGAAAGTTCTAATTCAACTTGCTGAATTAAAGTATCTTTTTTAATAAATACAGTCGGTGTATTGCCGTTTTCAGAAGTACCATCTGGTGTAATGACTTTTACTATCCCTTCTCCAATTGGTACTGCCCCTTCAGGAAATACAACCATACTCTCCTCACTCGCATTTACAACTTGTTCTTCCTGATTTGACTGTGCATCCTCTTTTTCCTTTGGAGCACCACAGCCTACTAATAACAATACAGACAATCCAGCGATTATGAATTTCTTCAAAATTCATCCCCCCTGTAATTTCATTATAATTTATTATACAAAAATAACTTTGTAATTTTAAAACTATTTTTAACACTTTCATGAACAAATACTAGTAGCTTGCTCACGATTACTGTACCATACTTTCCTTAATCTGTCTCTTATACACATCTGACGCTGCCGACGAAGCTAGA
>NZ_JAEHBO010000145.1:0-6589 GCF_016483575.1 Bacillus cereus group sp. N12 | reverse complement strand
ATCTCATACAGGGCAAATCATTGTCGAAAGTGTCATTAAGCTCATGCTACTATTGAGCTATATATACTTTATTTCTTTAACCCCACTTATTAAACGGGTATTTCAGTATCACGGTGCAGAGCATAAAGTAATTAATGCTTATGAGAATAATCTTCCTATGACTGTAGAAAACGTCCAAAAGCAAACCCGCCTCCATTATAGATGTGGTAGTAGCTTTATTATATTTACAGTCATTATTGGAATGTTTGTTTATTTCCTCGTTCCTACAGATCCACTTTGGGCACGAGTAATAAACCGAATTTTATTAATTCCAGTCGTTCTCGGCATTTCGTTTGAAGTACTACAATTTACGAATCGATTGCGAGACATTCCTGTATTACGCATACTTGGATATCCCGGATTATGGCTGCAACTATTAACAACGAAAGAACCAACAGATGATCAAGTGGAAGTAGCTATTGCATCGTTTGAAGAATTATTACGTTTAGAAAACAAACAATAATTATTTAAAAATGGTGTTCAACTCCTCTCCTCATCGTTAATATACTAATTTTAATATATGTTTTTAGGAGGTGTTCCTTATGAACGGTCGTTCGTTTACTTTCGCTATATTTGTGCTTATAATCGGATTAGCAATATTCGGCCTTGTTTCATCTGTAATTACAAATCCAATGGGTGTATTAAGAAATATCGGGTATATGTTACTTGTTGTCGGTATCTTTTACTTGCTATACAAGATGTTTACTAATTCCAGTGGTTCTGCAAATTCGCAAAGCTCATATAAGCGCGCTGCAAAACAATCGAACCGCAAACATGGGAAACAAAATGTAGCACCCCTAAGCAATTCATTCTTGAAACGAAATACTTCTGATGACAAGGGCAAAAAGGGTAATTCTCCATCGTTGAAACGAAAAAGAAAACAATCTCATTTAACTGTCATTGAAGGTAAAAAGAACAAAAAGAAAGACCGTGCTTCCTTTTAGGAAATACGGTCTTTCTTTATACTTTCAAGCACTTCTTTCAAAGTTTTATCTATCATACTTTCAATTCGAAGGTGATGATTTTCAAATGGTAAATTTCTTGTCACATCATTTGGAACAACGACGCATTTTAATCCTGCCGCAACCGCTGCTTTCAATCCATTTAATGAGTCTTCAAATACAACAGCTTCTGATGGTTCAATTCCTAATTCCTCTATTGCAATTCGATAAAGTGCTGGATCTGGTTTTACCTTCTCAACATCTTCTCTCGTTTTAATTACTTCAAAATAATCTCGAATCTGTAGATCTTCTAAAAAACGAACAACCCATTCTCTAGATGAACTAGAAGCTAATGCGATTTTCAATCCCATTACTTTCGCTTCTTCTAAATATTCTTTTACCCCATCACGCGCTTCTGGTATTTTCATTTTCTCTTTATGTAAAGTCGTCACCTTTTCTTTTAGTGCACGCTCGTTAAACTTTTCTTTTAATTGTTCCTTTAAATATGCATAAAGTACATTATCTGTCGTTCCAATACATTTCGCAAATTCCTCTAAAGGTAACTCTCCGCCGTACTCACGAACAGCATCTCTGAAAGAGTGAAACCATATTGTTTCTGTGTCCACAATTAATCCATCAAAATCAAAAATAATTGCTTTCATAATTCTCCCGTCCTTTTCGATTGAAATAAAAAAGGAAACGCCATCCGTTCCCCTTAATTACTTTTCTCTTCATTTGCTTTTTGAACACCACGAAGTGTTTCTACTCGAACCTCATCTTGTTCAAAATATTGTACTAAATCACCGATACGGTCAATTGCTTCCCAACTTAAATGATGTTCAATCCCTTCAACATCATTGTAAATCTTGCTTTCATCCAAACCAATAATACGCATAAACTGCTCTAGCAAGTCATGACGATATACGAGACGTTCTCCGATTTTTTTACCTTTTGATGTTAATACAAGCCCTCTATATTTTTCATAAATTAGATATTCATCTTTGTCTAATTTTTGCACCATTTTTGTTACAGAGGATGGATGTACACTAAGCGCTTCAGCAATATCAGATACGCGGGCATAACCCTTTTCATCAATCAACAAATAAATTTGTTCAATATAATCTTCCATACTAGGGGTAGGCATCGGTTTCCTCCATCCAATTTCATTTTGCTTATTCCGAACGAAGCAATCAATAAAATGATACACCAGAAAGAATAACGTGACAAGGTAGAAACGAGCCTAAATCTGCAAAAGAGAAAAGAACCCGCATTCAAATACAAGTTCCTTTCATGTGAAATATTGAATTTCTGCGTCAGGAAAAAAGTGACGAATATATCCTCGAATCGTTTCCTCCAATACTTCTGCATCATCTTTTTTATAGACGTATTTCCCAATACCGTATCGTCCCCATTTATATTTCCGCTTCTCTTCGTCCATTTCAAGTTTCGTATTCGGATAACGCGCTTGAATGACCTTTTTTGCCGGCTTCGTAAAGCGATGCTGAATTAATTCAAACGTTAAATTTGGTATCACCATATCTTTCAAGGCATTGTATAATCTCTCAAACAATTCACGATACCCCTCTTCCCATCCTTCATGCATATAAAGTGGCGCAACTATAAAGCCAAGTGGATAATTAGCCCCTGCCACTTTACGAGCAGCCTCAATTCTCTCTTCGAACGGCGATGTCCCCGGTTCAAAATTTTTAATCACATAACGTGAATTAATGCTAAATCGAAAACGCGTTTTCCCATTATGCTTTGCATCTAATAAATGATCAACGTGCGAATATTTCGTAACGAAACGTAAACGCCCATGCTCACTTTCTCCCATAAATTCGATCGTTCGCTTTAAAGCATGCGTTAAATGATCAATTCCAACGATATCTGATGTACACGCCGCTTCAAATCTTGTTATTTCTGGTGCCCTTTCATCCATATATTGCTGTGCCTTCTCAAATATTTCATCTAGATTCACATATACACGAACGTAAGGTTTACTACCAAGCGTCGTTTGCAAATAACAATAATGGCAATGTCCCATACACCCTGTTGCAAGCGGAATTGCATATTCAGCTGACGGCTTTGACGTATCAAACTTTAATGTCTTCCTCACCCCAACGACAAGCGTTGCCTTTGCATTGCGATACTTTTGCAAATCATTTTCACCTGGCAAATTTCTAATTTGATTATGGGATGTCGTTTCACGAATTTCTAATCCCATCTTCGTAAACTTCTCATACAGCTCTTTTCCAAGTGGATATTCGAGTGCCTTCGGTTCAAAGTAAACAAGTTTTGGCATAAACGGTTTCATATACTTCCCTCCTCTCGTTAGTATGGAGAACATGGAAAAATTAAAACGCATTAAAGTTTTCCACTTCAGTAACTTGCATTGCAAGTTACTGAATGTTATAATTTGGATAACAGCTACCTTGCAAGGCAAGTTACCTGAATAAAAGGTGGGGAAATCATGCACAGCCAAATGTTAAAAGGTGTACTCGAAGGTTGCATCCTATACATCATTTCGCAAGAAGAAGTGTATGGATATGAGCTGAGTACAAAATTAAATAAATACGGCTTTACATTTGTCAGCGAAGGAAGCATATATCCGTTATTGTTACGTATGCAAAAAGAGAGGCTAATTGAAGGAACATTAAAAGCTTCCTCACTCGGTCCAAAGCGAAAATATTATCATGTAACCGATAAAGGAATAGAACAGCTTGAAGAATTTAAACAAAGCTGGGGAATGGTTTCGACAACGGTGAACAACTTATTACAGGGAGAGTGATAGGGATGAATGCGCAAGACATGATTGAATTGAACAACAAAAAACGCGAACTTCTAACATTTGAAAACGAAGCTTCTTATGGCGATATGCTAGTATATCTTCGGTTATCTAACGTACCTGAACAACAAGTAGAAGAACTATTATTAGAAATATTAGATCATCTCATCGAAGCACAAAGAGAAAATAAAAATGCTTATGATATTTTCGGCAATGACTTACAATCTTATTGTGATGAACTCATATCGGCTTTACCAGCTCAAACAAAGTTAGAAAAAACTTCTTTAATCGGTTTTGTTATTAGCTTACTTCTTGCTATACAGTTTGGAATGGATGCACTTGTTTCGACTTTCATTTTAATCTTCAGGAAAAATATCGAACAATTAAGCCCAGCTTTTAGCATCCCTGGAACCACTTTGTTCGTTTCACTTATTATACTAGGCATACTTTTCATTTTATATTTATTAAAGCGCTATTCCTTTGATCAAAAGATGAATTGGAAAAGAAGGATTCTATTTGGATTTGCATTTGCTACTCCATTTTGTTCAGCTGTATTTTTAAATGTCTATTTTAAAAAACAACCTTATCTCATTTACCACCTAACCTTTTGGCAAAACGCCTTAATTGCTATCTTATTTTTCATTTTATATAAATTACTATACAAAAAATCAAATTTTTAACAGCCTTTCAAAAGGCTGTTTTTCTTCTGTCTAATTTTACAAATTGAAAAATTTCATAAAGAAAATAAGAAAAATGCAAAATAATTAAAGTTAATTGTTGACGTGATGCTTTTATTATCGGTATCATAAATCTTCGTGAGCAATTATTTTTCGTTATACGATTTTTTTATTATTACTGAATTTTTGAGAGGAGAAATTAGATGTCAGTTAAGAAGAAAACGCAAGTACGCACCGGCAAAATGGTACGTGAACTAATGTTAGCAGACGAAGATGTAAATGCTTCGCTAATTATGGTATACAGTGAAAACGGTGTAAACGCAGAAATTAAAATCGAGGGCTTAACGCCGAAATGTAACGAAGAATTATTTTTGAGCGGAAACGTGGATTGGAACAAGAGTGTTATTTATAAAATTGTTGATTTCACTGGAAACGCTGAAGTTGGTAAAGTTACATTATCAGCGATGAACAAAAACAATGTTTCTCTAGAAATAGAACGCGTTATGTGGAGTAAAGAAAATAAAGAGGCTGCTGGTCAAGAAGAAACACCGGTAGAAGCCACACCGAAAAAAGAAGTAGTTGTAGAAGCTCCAAAAGCAGTTACACCTGCTCCTAAACCTATTACGCGTGTAGAAACACCTGCTATGGCCCCTAAGCCTACTCCGGTACCGACGCCGAAGCCAGTAAGCGTAGAAGCAGCTGTAGAACTAACTACTCCAGCACCTGTGAAAAAAGTAGTCCCTACTTCAGTTACAAAGCAAGAGACAGTACCGGTTGCTCCAGCAAAACCGAAACAACCTGCTTTGACTGAAACAAATTCAAAACTACAAGAAAATTATGTGAAACTCGTGAAAAAGACAATTGAAGTTTGTCAAGATTACGAGCTTGGCATCGACATAGATGATTCTATTGAAGGCTTAAAAGAAGAACTACAAAGCCAAGGTATTAGCGTTACATTCGACAAAGAAATTATGGACGTTGTAAATCGCCTTCGTTCTTTACAAGATAAAGGAATCAAAGTAGAAAAAGTACTTAATTTACTATAAAAAAATAAGAGATGGCAATTGCCATCTCTTATTTTTTATAATTCCATTCCTTACTTTCATACTTTTCTTTTGCTAACGTTTGAACTTCATGTAACTGTTCTTCTGTTAATTCATATGGCACAAGCTCTATATCCAATCCTTTTTCAAACCCAACCTCGAACGCTTTAATTAACTGTTCGATCGTAAATGTACGGTCTGTCAATTTATTAATTGCTACCGCTTTAGAAGAAAACATACTTTTCATACGTTCTTTCACACGTTCATTTGGGAATAAAAATAGGTCGTATAGTTCGTCTAAATCTATTTCTAACGGAATCGATCCGTGCTGTAAAATAACACCTTTTTGACGTGTTTGAGCACTACCTGCGATTTTTCTTCCTTCAACTACAATTTCATACCAAGATGGCGCATCAAAACATACTCCTGAACGCGGATTTTTTAAATTCTCACGATCCGCCTCTGTTTTCGGAACTGCATAATACGCTTCTAATCCTAATGCCTTAAAACCGTCCAATAAGCCTTGCGAAATAATGCGGTATGCTTCCGTAACTGTTTTTGGCATATTTGGATGATCTTCAGACACAATAACACTGTACGTTAATTCTTTGTCATGTAGTACACCCCTGCCGCCTGTTTGACGACGAACGAACCCATATTTCTTTTCGTTAACTACATCCATATTTATATCTTTTTCAACACGCTGGAAATACCCGACTGTTAATGTTGGTACTTCCCATTCATAAAAACGAATTGTTGGTTGCATCTTCTTTTCACTTTGCCAATTTAATAAACATTCGTCTAACGCCATATTAAACGCTGGTGAACATTGACCAGAGTTAATATAACACCATTTTTCTTTTCCCATCCTACACCTCATATAACCAATTATTTTTCACATTCTCTAGTCTACCAAATTCGACAAAATTTGTGAAAGAATACGAAATTTCTCCTTATATACAAATGAATCTGTTGCATAAATACATATGGGCATTATAATATTGAAAGTAGGATAAGAAAAAAGGGAGCGATAGAACCGTGTCAACAACTTGGATTATTTTATTAGCCGTAATCGTAGCGTTCATCGGTTACACTGTATGGATG
>NZ_JAEHBO010000144.1:0-6735 GCF_016483575.1 Bacillus cereus group sp. N12 | reverse complement strand
TAAAGGCAAAATTAAAAATGAGCCCGGTGCAATACCGGACTCATTTGGATCAAGCTGCCTAATGAAATAACCGTGTCAACTTTTAGGGGTCACTTCAAAACTCGCTCTTTTTTTGTTATGTACAATAATTCATTACTACTCTAATTCAATCGAAACATTTTTTTGTGGTACGAATGTAGAAATTGCATGTTTATAAATAAGCTGTTGCTTACCTTCTGTTTCCAGTAGGACTGTAAAATTATCAAATCCTTTAATTAATCCACGAAGCTGGAAACCATTTAATAAGTACAGCGTAACAAACGTATTTTCTTTACGGAGTTGATTTAAAAACTGATCTTGAATATTGATTGATTGCTTCATGTCGAATCCTCCTCTTTTTCTCTACTTACTATTATTCGACTTTAGTTGTAACTTTCCTTCTATGTATCGTAAAATTTCTGACGTTTTTTCACCATCTGTAACATCAAACCATGTGACATCCATTTTATTACGGAACCACGTTAATTGACGTTTTGCATAACGACGTGAATTCGTCTTTAATTGTGATACCGCTTCTTCTAAAGAGACACGATTCTCAAAATAATCATATACCTCTTTATACCCAATCGCTTGAATAGATTGACAATCTCTCATCCCACGATTATACAGCCCTTTTACTTCCTCTAATAAACCTTGTTCCATCATTAAATCCACTCGTAAGTTAATGCGATCGTATAGCATTTCTCGATCCATTGTCAAGCCAATTAGTGAAACATCATATAATAACTCGTTTTCTTGTTTTTCGAGTTGTTCACTCATTTTTTCGCCCGTCGTGTGGAAAATTTCTAACGCCCGAATGACACGACGCACATTATTAGCATGAATACGCTCCGCGCTTTCTGGATCTACTTCTTGCAATTTTTCATGTACATATTCCACACCACGTTCTTGAGCTAGCTTTTCCATTTTCTCTCGGTATATAGCATCACCAGCATCATCTGTAAACTGATAATCGAATAAAACAGATTGTATATAAAGACCGGTTCCACCAACAATAATCGGTAATTTACCCCGCTCTGTAATTTCTCGAATATGTTTACGAACACGTTCTTGAAATTCTGCGACAGAAAATGAATTGTCCGGATCTTTTATATCGACCATATAATGTGGAATTCCGTCCATCTCTTCTTTTGTCACCTTTGCGGTTCCAATGTCCATCGTGCGATAAATCTGCATGGAATCTCCACTTATAATTTCACCATTCAACGCTTTGGCAAGGTCAATACTTAACTTCGTCTTTCCAACAGCAGTTGGTCCAATGATGACAGCAACCTTTTCGCGTTGCATTTCTCCCATATCATTCAACTCTCTTTATGTAATATACTCCATCTATTGATTATATCCAATCTTAACAATTTTAACGGTACGATTGCAAGTTCTTTCATTCTGGTACATGAAATTTCATATAAAAAAAGAACATAGTTTGTCCAATTCTGCATACACATGATAAAAAATAGCTTTGAGAGGATGAGTTGACTATGAAACAATCTACCATCAATTTTTCATCTTTAACAAAAGACCTCATTTTAGCCACTGCTACAAAAGAACAAAACTGTTCACAAGAAGAATTATACTTCGCTCTAAATTGTTTGCTACGTTCTTTTCATTCTACGCTCCAAGAAACGACATTACATCCAGAAAATAAAAATACAGAGTATATGCAGACTCAATTTTGCAGTGCATATAAAATTCTTACAGGTACAACTATTTATCCCTTTCAATAATCCATAAAAAGCGGTTGCTTGAAAATATGTAAGCAACCGCTTTTTAAATTAATACATATACACTATTGTATAACTTTCACTTTTACAGACTTACGGCCCCAGCTATTAGCACTACCATCTGAGCCCACTAATACATCAATGCGATTTCCTTTAATCGCACCACCAGTATCTCCAGCAATCGCTTCTCCATATCCTTCTACCCATACTTTCGATCCAAGTGGAATTACCTTTGGATCAACAGCAATTACTTTCATATTTGGATTCGCTGTTAAATCATGCCCCATTGCAGTTAACACACGACCACCATACGTACCATTCTCACTTGGATTTGCTGTATACGCCGTCGCTTCTACTGTTATTTCACGACCGCCAGCAGGTGCATTTGTTTCAGCAGATTTCTTAACTGGTTTCGCAGCTGGCTTTTCCTTTGCTACAGGCTTACTTGATTCTACATTTTTAACAGACTCTTTGCTCTTAACTGCCGTATTATTTTTAACCGACGGATTTACTCTAGCCGGTTCTTCTTGCGTTACAACTTCTTTCTTTTCAATCACAGGTGCTTCTCCTGTTAAAAATGGTACGTGAACATATGCAACTTTTCCATTGTAGTCGAATTGTAACCATTCATTTTGAACTTGATTTGTCGTTTCAATCAAATCATTTTTATTAAATTTACCAAGAATTTCAGAGTCAGTATTCGCTCCAGCACGAATATTTAATACGTTCGCCGTTACATAATACGTACTTTTAGTAAATTCAGCACTTACAAATGCTTCTTTACCGTCTAATTTAATTTTCGACCATCCGTTTTCTGTATTTATAACATCTAATTTATTTCCACTTAACATTTTACCTACAAGCTTTGACTCTACATTTGGGTTTTCTCTCACATTTAATACGTCTGTTGTTACAATCGTTTCTGCTTTCGCAGAACCTGCAAAAATCCCAAGACCAAAAACTGCCGCTGTTGCTATACCTAATAATTTTTTCATGAATAGCCTCCATTTGCTTTGTTTTCGTATTTTCATTATAGCAACAGATTTTTTAGTTTTTTAGAAATCACACAATTACAAAGCACTCGTAATATACGATTAACGAGTTGTAACATAAATTTCCATATTAATGAAATGCATTTTCAATAGAAACCCCAATATTTTTCATATATTTTCCACATACAAGCATGAAAATTTTTTTCCAAAAAAAATTACAGTATTACTGTTTTGTTACAAAAAAATCATATTCCATTACATCTTTTACCATAAAACATCATTCTCCAATTATTAATCTCTTTTTTTGTAATAAAAAGGAGTAGCTTATAGCAGCTACTCCTTTTTCATTTATTATTTAACTTTCTTTTTCCAAATTCCCATCATAAGAGTAGAAATAACTGTCCCTACTAATATAGAGAAAATATATAGCAACGGTTTATTTACTAATGCTATAACAAATAACCCACCATGTGGTGCCGGTAATGTAATTTGGAATAACATAGATAACGCGCCTGCAATACTTGAACCAACAACACAACTTACAATTACTCGAATCGGATCTGCAGCTGCAAATGGAATTGCACCTTCTGTAATAAACGATGCTCCCATAATATAATTTGTTAAACCAGATTTACATTCCGCTTCTGTAAACTTCGTTTTAAAGAATGTAGTTGCAAATGCAATTGCAAGTGGCGGTACCATACCACCAGCCATAACAGCAGAGTGAACTCCAAAGTTCTGCGCTTCTATTGCAGCAATACCAAATGTAAATGCGGCTTTATTAATTGGACCACCCATATCGATTGCCATCATACCACCTAAAATAAGACCTAGTAATATAGCATTTGTACCGTTCAAACCATTTAACCATCCTGTTAACATTTCATTCAATGCTACTACAGGTGGATTTACTACTTTTTGCATTACAACTCCTGTAATTAACAATCCAAAGACTGGATATAACAAAACAGGTTTAATTCCTTCTAACTGCGCTGGTAATCCTGAAAATAATCTTTTCAATCCTAAAACAACATATCCAGCTAAGAAACCAGCAATTAATCCTCCTAAAAACCCAGCATTCGCATGTGCCGCTAAAAACCCTCCAACAACACCAGGCATAAAACCAGGACGATCAGCAATAGAACTCGCAATAAATCCAGCTAAAATTGGTACAAGGAATAAAAACGCCCCTGTTTTTCCTCCACCAATAGACATGAACAATTCAGCTAATGGACCTTCCGCCTTTATACCACCAAACGAAAACGCTAGCGCTATTAAAATTCCACCGCCAACAACGAACGGAAGCATATTACTTACACCACTCATTAAATGCTTATAAATTCCTAATCCTTTTTCATTCTCTATACTCTCTGACTTCCCATTCTCTTTTACACCTTTAAAGATTGGTGCATCTTGTTTGACAGCTCGATTAAGAAGCTTTTCCGTTTTTCTAATCCCATCAGCTACCGGCACTTGAATGACATGTTTTCCAGCAAAACGATTTATTTCTACTTGTTTATCTGCCGCAACGATAATGGCCGTTGCACGTTCAATGTCCTCTTTCGTTAAACCGTTTTTTATACCTGTTGATCCGTTCGTTTCAACTTTAATCGCAATCCCTAACTCTGCCGCTTTCGCTTTCAAACTATCAGCAGCCATATATGTGTGAGCGATTCCAGTCGGACAAGCTGTAACAGCTAATACGTATGGTTCATCCCCTTCCGGTTTCGCTACTTCAACTTCTTCTTCTTTTTCATTCTCTTTTTCATCAAATAAGCGAAGGAGTTCCTCTTCATCCTTTGCTTCTAATAATTGCTTGCGAAAGCCTTCATCCATTAATAATGTAGAAAGACGGGACAACGTTTCTAAATGTGTATTATTTGCTCCTTCACTTGCAGCAATCATAAAGAATAAATGTGCAGGCTGTCCGTCAAGCGATTCATAATTGATACCGCTTACACTTCTACCGAAACAAATCGCCGGTTGCTTAACAGCCTTCGTCTTCGCATGAGGTATGGCAATGCCTTCCCCAATTCCAGTCGTACTTTGGGACTCCCGCTTTAAAATAGCTTCTTTAAATTCCGTTTTACTATTTAAACGATTTGCCCCACTTAATTTCTCAACTAATTCATCTATGACAGCTTCTTTATTTGAAGCTGTCAAATTCATAATGACTGTATCCCTTTTTAATAGTTCTGTAATTTTCATATGTTACTTCCCCCTATCGCTTAACTACAATTACTTGCGACAATAATTCTTCTACTTTTTCCTTTTTACATAAATCTGCCGAAAATGCTGTTGCACTCCCTGTTGCAACACCATATTGGAATGCCTTTTCAATATCTTTTGTTTGTTCGTATTTACCTACAAATCCAGCAACGAGAGAATCTCCTGCCCCAACTGAATTAATAACAACACCTTTTGGAACAGTTGCTTCATATATACCTTCTGCCGTAAATAATAAAGCTCCATCTCCGGCCATTGATACAATAACGTTCTCTACACCTTGTTCGACTAATTTTCTTCCATACGGTAAAATCTCTTCTACTGTTAAAAGCTCCACTCCAAATAACTCACCAAGTTCATGATGATTTGGCTTTATTAAAAATGGCTTATTTTTAATTACATGTTGCAGTGCACTTCCACTTGCATCCACTACTACACGAATACCTTTTTCAGCTCCAAACGCAGCAATTGATTCATAAAAAGTATTTGGAATAGAAGTCGGTACACTTCCAGCAAGTACAATACAATCTCCACGTTGCATACTTTCAATTTTGTTCATTAACTGTCCGAACTGCTCTTTTGTCACAATAGGACCTTGTCCATTTAATTCTGTTTCTTCTTCCCCTTTTATCTTTACATTAATTCTAGTATCTTCATCTACTTGGACGAAATTTGTTGTTACACCTTCATCATGTAATACATCTTGCATAAACTGACCAGTAAATCCACCAGTAAATCCAAGTGCAACATTTCCAACACCTAAACGATGAAGAACGCGAGAAACATTAATCCCTTTTCCTCCAGGAAACTTCATGTCTTTCTCTGCTCGATTTACTGTGCCTAAATCAAAAGAATTAACTTGTACTACATAATCAATAGATGGGTTTAAAGTAACTGTATAGATCATTGTTTATCAGCCTCAATTACATTGGTTTGTCTTTTATATTTTTCTAAATCAATTTCTAAATGGTTTGTAATAATATTTGCATCTTCAACATTGGCAATTTTCGCAAACGCAACTTCTGAAAACTTACTTTCATCAATTAAGAAATACCCTTCGTTCGCTAATGTTAATGCCATTTGTTTTAAAAGCGCTTCTTCTGGATCTGGTGTTGTAAAACCAAACTGTTCATGTACGCCATTCGCTCCTAAAAAACATTTATCAAAGCGATACTTCTGCATACTTTCCTGTGCCATCGCACCAATTAAAGCCTTCGTCCTACTCTTCATCATTCCGCCTAGTAAATACGCACGAATATTATTTTCAACTAAAGCTTCAATATGCATAAGTCCATTCGTCACGACAGTAACATCTTTATTTATTAGAAATGGAATCATTTCAAATGTTGTACTTCCTGCATCTAAATAAATACAATCCCCTTGTTCCACAATAGTAGCTGCATACTTAGCAATTTGATGTTTTATTTGAATGTTTTTGGATGATTTTTCAATCATCGTTGGCTCCTGTCCCTTTGCTGTTAAAACAGAGGCACCACCATGAACTCTTTTTAATAACCTTTGTTTTTCTAATTGTGCTAAATCACGACGAATTGTTGATTCAGAGCTTTCTGTTCTTTCAACTAATTGCTGTAATTTAACTACTTTCTGTTCTTTTACAAGTTGCAATATCATTTGATGACGTTCAGGAGTTAACATTTTACTCACCTCTTCTTTGATTACAGTATAATGAAAACGATCACAAAAATCAACCATATTCCTGTCTCTTATACACATCTGACGCTGCCGACGAAGCTAGA
>NZ_JAEHBO010000143.1:0-7327 GCF_016483575.1 Bacillus cereus group sp. N12 | reverse complement strand
TCTTATGCGTAAAACCTTCGGTTGTGTACGTTTCGTGTATAACAGAATGTTAGCTGAACGGAAAGAAGCGTATGAAAGACATAAAGATGATAAGGGTCAACTAAAGAAACAAAAGCTTCCCACTCCTGCAAAATACAAAGCAGAATTTGAGTGGTTAAAAGAAGTTGATTCATTAGCTTTGGCAAATGCTCAACTAAACTTGCAAACTGCCTATAAAAATTTCTTTAGTGGTCAAAATGACTTCCCAACATTCAAAAGCAAAAAAGACAGAAAGTCTTATACAACGAATGTAGTGAACGGAAATATTATATTGCTTAACGGTCATATCAAATTGCCAAAACTGAAAATGGTGCGTATCAAACAGCATAGAGAAATACCACAAGACCATATAATCAAGTCATGTACGATTTCTATGACACCTACTGGTAAATACTATGTGTCCATTTTGACTGAATACGAAAAAGAGATCGTACAAAAGGAAGTAGAAACAGTTGTTGGATTAGACTTTGCGATGGATCAATTATACGTCAGTTCTGAGGATGAGAGAGCCAATTATCCTAAGTTCTATCGTGAAGTGTTAGACCGATTAGCAAATGCTCAACGAGTATTATCAAGACGTACAAAAGGTTCAGGGCGTTGGAATAAACAACGTATCCGTGTAGCTAAGCTGCATGAAAAAGTAGCAAACCAACGTAAGAACTTCCTTCATCATAAGTCTAAAGAGTTAGCTACTCATTTTGATGTTGTAGCTATTGAAGATCTAAATATGAAGGGAATATCGCAAGCACTTCATTTTGGAAAAAGCGTCGCTGATAATGCGTGGGGTATGTTCACCTCTTTCTTAGCTTATAAACTAAATGAACAAGGCAAACAGCTTGTGAAAATAGACAAATGGTTTCCTTCCACAAAAACATGTAGCAGTTGTGGAAATGTGAAAAATATGTCATTGTCTGAGCGAGTCTATTCTTGTATATGCGGTGTAAATCTCGATAGAGATTATAACGCAGCTATCAATATCAAAAATGAAGCAATACGCCTATTGGCGTTAGCAGAGATAGCAATAAAATAACCCTTAGAACAAGGGAGTTAGCTCGGCTGTCTTAGGACGAATTCGTTAGCTACCAAAAGTAACGACTAACCGAGAAGCCCCTACTTCAAACAGTCCGTTAGGACGTTAAGTGGCGGGTAGTTCACCATCTATATTTTTGATTCAACAAGTTGTAAACCCGGGTGGTAAATATGTTGATGTAAGTCCTTGGATATCGTATTCTTCAGTTTTCCATTCCCTAAATCTTCTTCATCAACATTAATAGTTTTTGGGGCGACTCGATTTGTTAGCTTAATAATTATGGAGCTTTCCTCTAAAAGAACCAAAGCAAACAATAAAAGCGCTTGCATAATTAAAAATCCGAGTTATAATACTTGTATACAAGTATACTTGATTAACATGAGGTGAATTTATGGCGAAATCAATGGAATTTCTTTATCCTGAAAAATGGCTTTCAAAAGCTTCTACAGGTGATCGTGTTGCGAGCGAACTGAGAATGCGCATTATTGTAGGCGAAATTGAAAGCGGTACCATCCTGTCGGAAAATAAATTAGCTGCCGATTTTTCTGTAAGTCGGTCACCCGTCCGTGAAGCATTAAAAGTACTAGCTTCTGAAAATATTATTCGCTTAGAAAGAATGGGTGCAGTTGTCATTGGTTTAACCGAGAAAGAAATCGAAGAAATATATGATGTTCGTTTACTTATAGAAACGTTTATCTTTGAGCGACTTGTAAAGATGGACACAAATGATTTAGTAAGAGAACTAAATAAAATAATGGAAATGATGAAAATCGCCATTAAATATCATGATTCTGATGAATTTTCTTATCAAGATCTCTTATTCCATGAAACGATTATTCGAACCATTGAGCATTCCTACATCCTGATGATTTGGAATAATTTAAAGCCTGTTATGGAAAGCTTAATCCTTTTATCAATGCGTACTCGTTTCAAGGAAAAGTACGAAGACTTTGAACGGATTATAAAAAATCATGAGCTTTATATAAAAGCAATCGAATCAAAAGATCGAGCCCTCATGATTAAGGCCTTACATCAAAATTTTGATGATGTTCAAGGGAAAGTTGAAGATTTCTGGATGTCACAACAAATGTTATCTAAAGGAGTAGAGCAAGGACATGAGTAGCTATATGTTAGGTATAGATATCGGTACAACAAGTACGAAAGCAGTTTTATTTACTGAAAAAGGCGAAGTCATCCAAACCGAGAATATTGGTTATCCACTTCGCACACCGGATATATCCACAGCGGAACAAGATCCAGAAGAGATTTTCCAAGCTGTTTTACAAGCGATATCAAATATAACGAAACAGCATTCAGATAAAAAACCATCGTTTATTTCATTTAGCAGTGCTATGCATAGTGTCATTGCTATGGATGAAAATGATCATCCGCTGACACCTTGTATCACTTGGGCAGATAATCGTAGTGAGGCATGGGCACATAAAATCAAAGATGAACTGAATGGCCATGAAGTTTATAGACGAACAGGAACACCTATTCACCCAATGTCACCATTAAGTAAAATTACATGGATTGTGAATGATCATCCGGAAATTGCTATTAGAACGAAAAAATATATTGGAATCAAAGAATATATCTTCAAACAATTCTTTAATCAATATGTTGTTGATCATTCCATCGCCTCGTGCATGGGTATGATGAACTTAAAAACACTAGATTGGGATGAGGAAGCTTTAAAAATTGCTGGTATAACACCAGCTCAATTATCTGAACTTGTACCAACCACCCAAATATTTAGCAACTGCAATCCAGATTTAGCCCAAAAGATTGGTATCGATTCACAAACACCGTTTGTCATTGGTGCAAGTGATGGGGTGCTTTCTAATCTAGGTGTGAATGCAATTCGAAAAGGTGAGATTGCCGTCACAATTGGGACAAGTGGTGCTATTCGGACCATTATTGACAAGCCACAAACAGATAAAAAAGGAAGAATATTTTGTTATGCCTTAACTGAAAAGCATTGGGTAATTGGTGGACCGGTAAACAATGGCGGAATGGTCCTTCGTTGGATTCGTGATGAACTTGCTTCATCAGAAGTAGAGACTGCGAAAAGACTAGGAATTGATCCATACGATGTATTAACTAAAATAGCTGAACGCGTGAGACCTGGTGCAGACGGATTATTATTCCATCCATACCTCGCAGGTGAACGTGCACCATTATGGAATCCAGATGTACGTGGCTCCTTCTTCGGTTTAACTATGTCACATAAGAAGGAACATATGATTCGTGCTGCTTTAGAAGGCGTTATATATAATTTATACACTGTATTCTTAGCGTTAACCGAATGCATGGATGGTCCTGTAACCCGTATTCAAGCAACAGGCGGCTTCGCAAGGTCTGACGTTTGGCGACAGATGATGTCCGATATTTTCGCATCTGAAGTCGTTGTTCCAAAGAGCTACGAAAGCTCTTGTCTAGGTGCATGTATATTAGGTCTCTATGCCACAGGAAAAATTGATTCTTTTGAAATCGTTTCCAAAATGGTTGGCAGTACCTACAAACATACACCGAAAGAAGAAGCAACAAAAGAATATAGACAATTACTGCCGATATTTATTAATTTATCAAGGGCGCTAGAAGATGATTATACACGAATTGCAAATTATCAAAGAAATTTAATAAAGTAAAACTTTCATCAGTAATCCCCACGCCTCGCTTCTATCTAAATATCGAGGTGGGGGCCTTACTGCCCACGAATAGTGGGATAAATACAAATACAGCTAAGATTAGGGGGGAACTACGATGCCATTAGTCATTGTAGCAATTGGGATTTTAGCATTACTTTTACTGATTATGCGCTTTAAATTAAATACCTTTATTTCATTAATCATTGTATCGGTCGGGGTTGCTTTAGCACTTGGAATGCCACCAGAAAAAATTTTTAAAACCATTGAAGCGGGATTAGGGGGAACACTTGGTCATTTAGCACTCGTTTTTGGACTTGGTGCGATGTTAGGTAAGTTGCTTTCAGATTCTGGGGGCGCACAACGCATTGCCATGACCCTTGTGAAAAAATTCGGTGAAAAGAACATTCAATGGGCTGTTGTGACTGCCTCATTTATTATCGGGATTGCATTATTTTTTGAAGTAGGATTAGTATTATTAATTCCAATTGTATTTGCGATTTCAAGAGAATTAAAAGTTTCTATCTTATATCTCGGTATTTCGATGGCAGCAGCTTTATCTGTAACACACGGATTTTTACCGCCACACCCAGGACCAACTGCTATCGCTGGTGAATTACATGCAAACATCGGTGAAGTATTACTTTACGGTTTTATGATAGCGGTTCCAACGGTTGTATTAGCTGGACCTGTATTTACTAAACTTGCAAAAAAACTAGTACCTGAGGCATTCACAAAAACCGGTAATATCAAATCTTTAGGTGAGCAGAAAGTATTTAAACTTGAAGAAACTCCTGGCTTTGGAATCAGTGTTTTTACCGCTTTACTGCCTGTTCTTTTAATGGCAGTCGCTACAATTATTACTTTGCTGCAAAAAACAATGGGATTCAAAGATAATAGTTTACTAGCAACGATCGAGTTTATTGGGAATGCGGATACAGCCATGTTGATATCCTTACTAGTCGCGATCTATACAATGGGATTGGCAAGAAATATTCCAATCAAAAGCGTGATGGAATCTTGTACAACAGCGATTTCAAATATTGGGATGATGCTCTTAATTATTGGTGGAGGCGGCGCTTTCAAACAAGTATTAATTGATGGCGGCGTTGGTAACTATGTAGCCGAATTATTCAAAGGAACTTCATTATCACCAATCTTGCTCGCATGGATTATCGCTGCCATCTTACGTATTTCATTGGGGTCTGCTACGGTTGCTGCATTAACAACTGTCGGTTTAGTGATCCCGATGTTAGGTCAATCTGATGTTAACCTTGCTTTAGTTGTCCTTGCAACAGGGGCTGGTAGTTTAATTGCTTCACACGTGAACGATGCTGGTTTCTGGATGTTTAAAGAGTACTTTGGTTTAAGCATGAAAGAAACATTTGCAACATGGACTTTACTTGAGACTATCGTTTCTGTAGCCGGATTAGGATTTACTTTATTATTAAGTTTATTTGTATAGATCTTTCTAAACAATAAAAGGGATACGGAAGCTGTTTAATTTGATTTTCCGTAATTAACCAGTTAATTTTCATGATTGATTAATAAGGATGAAAATCTCTCTTTATTTTTTAACTTGATAGTGATGTGCCGTGTCCCTATAACCTTTCGCAAGAATACTGGCGGAGCCTATTGAAATGAAAAAGATTGATTATTTGATTAAAGTGTTATTTTAGGTATATATACTATAATACAGAGTAACATACATGGAAAGGAACGATGGAATATGGCAAAGTTACAAATTGGAGTTGTTGGTGTGGGCGTTATGGGAAAAAGCCTCGCACTTAACTTTGAGAGCAAAGGGTATTCTGTGGCCCTATATGATATTTCAAAGGAAAAAGTTGATGAAATCATTGAGGAAAACCGTGGTAAAAACTTAGTTGGTACTCATATAGTTGAAGAGTTTGTTAACTCACTTGAATCACCTAGAAAGATTTTATTAATGGTGAATGCAGGGGAAATTACAGATAAGGCGATTGATTCTCTAGTCCCTCACCTCGATAAAGGTGATATTTTAATTGACGGTGGTAATACATACTTTGTCGATACAATTCGCCGAAACAAACGTCTTGCCGAAGAAGGAATCAATTTCATCGGGGCAGGTGTGTCAGGTGGCGAAGAGGGTGCATTGAAGGGACCATCTATTATGCCAGGCGGACAGAAAGATGCATACGAAAAAGTAAAGGATATGCTTGAAAACATCTCTGCAAAAGTGAATAACGAGCCTTGCTGTTCTTATATCGGACCTAATGGGGCAGGTCACTATGTAAAGATGGTTCACAACGGTATTGAGTATGGAGATATGCAATTAATTTGTGAAGCATATTTCTTCTTGAAACAAACACTTGATTTGACTGCAGAAGAGTTCCATGAAATATTTGCTGAATGGAATAAAGGTGAACTGAACAGCTATCTAATTGAGATTACCGCCGATATCTTCAAGAAGAAAGATGAAGAAACTGGTAAGCCATTAGTGGATGTTATTCTTGATACTGCAGGACAAAAGGGTACAGGGAAATGGACAAGCCAAAGCGCACTTGATTTAGGTATCTCTCTGCCTATTATCACGGAATCTGTATTTGCACGTTGCATTTCTGCTTTAAAAGAAGAGCGTGTGAACGCAAGTAAAGTTTTATCTGGCCCTAAAGAAAAAACAGCAATTGGAGTTGAAAAAGCTGAATTAATTGAAGCAGTGCGCCAAGCTTTATATATGAGTAAAATTTGTTCTTATGCACAAGGATTCACGCAATTGAAGGCAGCTTCTGAGGAATATGATTGGAACCTTGATTTTGGCAGCATTTCTATGCTTTGGAGAGGCGGATGTATTATCCGTGCTGCCTTTTTACAGAACATTAAAGAGGCTTATGAAACAAACACTGAACTACCGAACCTTTTACTTGATCCATACTTTAACGAAATTGTAGAGTCATA
Source organism: Bacillus cereus group sp. N12 (assembly GCF_016483575.1). Lineage (NCBI taxonomy): Bacteria > Bacillati > Bacillota > Bacilli > Caryophanales > Bacillaceae > Bacillus > Bacillus cereus group sp. N12. The sequence goes on along the minus strand of NZ_JAEHBO010000143.1, from coordinate 676 downwards.
TCAAGGTGGATTACGCCAAATTATCTCAATGGCGGTACAACAGGGCATTCCGATACCTGCATTTTCAGCAGCAATTTCTTATTATGACAGCTATCGTACTGCCAAACTACCTGCAAACTTGTTACAAGCGCAGCGCGATTATTTTGGAGCGCATACGTATAAACGAGTAGATAAAGAAGGTACATTCCACACAAAATGGATCTAAAATAAGAAATGGACTAAGATTAAATTCTTAGTCCATTTTTCATCACACAATTCACAGGCTATAAGACTCCCACTGATGGAATTTCACTTTAAACGAATGACTGAATCAAAATGCGTTTATTTTTCCCATTTAGATGAAAAACTACATAGCCTTATCAGGGCTATAAACTCTTATTTGAAACTACATAGCCTTATCAGGGCTATAATCTCTTATTTGAAACTACATAGCCTTATCGGGGCTATAATCTCTTATTTGAAACTGCATAGCTTTATCGGGGCTATAATCTCTTATTTGAAACTACATAGCCTTATCAGGGCTATAATCTCTTATTTGAAACTATATAGCTTTATCGGGGCTATAGGCCCTTATTTGAAACTGCATAGCCTTATCGCGGCTATTACTTCTTACTTGAAACTATATAGCTTTATCACGGCTATTACTTCTTACTTGAAACTGCATAGCCTTATCATG